>CAMTPD010000055.1 GCA_947074265.1 uncultured Porphyromonadaceae bacterium | reverse complement strand
AGTCACGAAATCGAATACATAGTCTTTTGATTTACCAAACCAGTCTTCCCAACCTACATTCCAGCCTTCCACCAATACAGCATCAAAACCATTAGCAGCCGCAAAGTCGATGTAATCTTTTACATGCTGTGTTGTCGCACCATGCTTTCCGTGAGGTTTCGTTTTTGTATAATCCGTAACGTCAAGTTGCACACTTGGAAGATCGCTGGTATAATCCCAAGAACTTTTACCCACGATCATTTCCCACCATACACCGATGTACTTAACCGGTTTGATCCATGAAGTATCTTCAATCTTACAAGGTTCGTTCAAGTTGAGCGTCATGTTTGATGCCAATACATTGCGCGCATCATCACTTACGATAATGGTACGCCAAGGAGAAGTACAAGGAGCTTGCAAATACCCTTTGTTACCTTTCACATCCGGAGTAAGCCATGACTCAAACATCATATTTTTATCATCCAGATTCAAGTGCATACATGAGTAATCTACCAAAGCCGCCTCGTGCAAGTTGATGTATAGCCCGTCGTCAGACTTCATCATCAAGGCTGTTTGTACACCGGTTTCAGAAAACGGAGTCTGCGAACAGTTTGGCGTGATCGCCTTGTTCATTAAACCTCTGATCTCCGACAAGCGTGAAGTAGTGTAGTCATATTCCTGCGTATCATAGTCGCCCGGAATCCAAAATGCAGTATGGTCTCCGGCCATACCAAACTGACTATGCTCTTCTTTCACTACAAAATAGATCAAATTCTTTTGCTGAGGAAATTCATATCTGAAGCCTAGTCCGTCGTTGAAGAGACGAAAGCGAATGATCAAATCACGCTCCGTTTCCGGTTGATTCAACGTTACGGCCAGTTCATTGTATTGGTTGCGGATGTCTTTCGACTCACCCCAAACCGGTTGCCATGTCTCGTCTATTGAAGCAGTTTGAGTATCTTTTACCTTAAAACCACTGTAAAGATTTGTTTTTGCGTCTTTTAGCTGTGCTGTATTTCCTTCGGGCGAGAAATCCCAAAACTCACGAGTTACCTCCTCTGGTACCAATTCAAGACCAAGTGTACTTGGCGTGATCACCTCTTTTCCTTTATAGACCAAAGTATAAGTTGGCTGACCTTGCTCCTGCAAATAGAAATTCATTGTTAGTTTTCCATCGGGAGATTGAATCTCCTGAGCTTTCACATTGGGAATCAAAGCACCAATAGCCAGCGCAAATGATAGGATTGATTGTCTCATTGTATTCTTATTGTTTTTAGAAATTCGGGAGGCATTCCATGGCTATGCCTCCCTCAGATTCTTCATTATTTTACTGTGCCTGTGCCGGCATTAAAGTTTAGTGTTACTGTTTTTCCGCCGGTAACCTGTACACGCTCTTGGTCTCCGCCATTGCCACGATACAGAATTTGTCCGTCAATGATGATAAACTCACGTGTCCACCAGTCGGAAGTTGCTATCGTTGATCCTGCATACAAGCGAAGTTCGCCTGCACCAACAGTTGTGCTTACGGCTACCTCACCATTGTTTGCAAACAACACCGGTTCGCTCCAACCGCCAAAGCAGTCGCCCATACCATATACTTGTGCCGGTTCGATGTAGATTTCGCCCGACTTCATGTTTACATAAACCATATACAAACCATCCGCCTCAACCATAGCGTTACCATCTTTTTGGATAAAGCCGGTATTGGTATCCAACGCGCTGAAGTCATTTGCCCAAGCACGTTTCGGAGCCCATTTGAATCCGTTGCCTGCGTTAAAATAGCGGATACACCAGAATTCGCCCGGCTTACCATTCACAGGAACCATCTCCGCAACACCTGCATCGTCCCAGTTCCAGCCACCAAAGTCAGATCCGATCATAAACAGATTCTCAGGATAAGCACGGTCTTCTTCAAAAGGCGTTACAGTGAGTTGAATAATCTCCGAATGCAACGTCGGGAAAACCTCTAAGGGAACATTTCCCTCTTCACCACCGTAAGCATTGCTCGTAAGGCGCATTTGAATAGAGCTCTCCTCTCCCGGAGTAAGTCCTAATTTTCCCAATGCGTTATTCATCTCCTCTACGGTAAAACTAGCTTGGTTGGCAGCAAGAGAAGTCAAACGTACCGGACTCTCAAATGTACCGTCGGCTTTATCAATTTCGAGGATGTAACGAATCCCTGTAGGCAGTGCGTATTCGGCAGCTCCCCAAGTGAACGTGTCCAATACGTCATACTTGCTTGCTTTATCAAGCACATAAGCGTCGCCCGATTTAGGATGTGTAATTTGTGCGGCCTTTTCTCCTCCGGTCACATATACCGGATCGTGCTCATCGGTACAGGCAAACGAAGCAAGTACCACCGCCATAAGCGTTATGATGTTTGTTATTCTTTTCATAATTCAAGCAGATTTATCAGTTGATCGATTTATAACCCGGATTCTGAACAAGGTTTGGATTCGAAGTCAAGTCCCTGTCGCTAATCGGATACAGATTGTATCGTTTGTCGATGTTGGAAATACCTTCTTCGGCACCACCTTTATACGGCCATGTATAGTTTTGTGTAAACAGACCGAAACGGATCAAGTCGGTACGACGATGTCCTTCCCAATACAACTCGCGGGCACGTTCGTCTAGCACAAACTCCGGAGTAAGATCGCCCATTGCGATTTGACCTACCGATGTATCACCGCGGAAAGCTCTCGCACGAAGTGCATTCACATACGTAAGTGCCAACGATTTGTCGCCGTAACCACGTACCGCACATTCGGCATACATCAAGTATACATCTGCCAAGCGGAATAGCGCGAAGTCTGTATTTGGGAAATCTGTAAGCGTTACCCTTTTCTGATCCCAACCCAGGTTGGTAAATTTGTAGCAAAGGAAACCTGCATCCCAATCGGCAAGCTTGGTCGCTATCTCGCGACGTTTCTTCACACCGTAAAGGATCTCTCCTGTTTTTTCATCAAACGGCCATGCCGCATCGGGAGCATCTACCCCCGTTTTGTCGTAGGTAAGTACGTCGTTGAACAGATATCTGCTATCCAATCGGGTATTACTTTTAAATCGGTCTAGTCCGGCTTCGGGTGCATAATCAAACTTGCGCACCAAGGTTTCTTTTGGCTTCAAGCAAGTCCAGCCCGAACTGTTACTACCAAACCAGTTGCCACTAAACTCGCCTCCGTAAGCACCATCAATCAACATGCTTGTTCCACCGTAGCTTTTGGCATTGGTATTATCAAACGGAATGGCATAGATGATTTCATTTCCATGCATAGGCGACAAATGGTTTTCACCACAGAATAAGTTGGCATAGTTCTTTTCCAAACCAAATCCGGCATTGATTACCTTTTGGCAATACGATGCCGCTTTGTCGTACATCGGCTCGCCCGCATACACTTCGGCATTTAGGTATAGTTTGGCAAGCAATGTCCATACCACCGGTTTGGTCATACGTCCGTATGTCGCGGCACTAGGCACTTCGGGTAAATTGCTGTTAGCGGCAAGATCTTCCAAATCTGCTACCACCAATTGAAACAGCTCCTTGCGACCCATTTGAGAAGGATACCAACCTTTGTCGTCGAGTGGCGAATCGTCCCACACTTTTCCCGGGTTGCCATACAAATCGATCAAGTAGAAGTAGTTCATCGCACGCATGGCTCTCACCTCGTTGCGATACAACTCTACGTTTTTGATTCCGGTTTCGGGCGTAAACATGCGCAAGTACTCTTGGCAATAGCGAATGTTCAACATCGCACGTTGATAAAACGTGTAGGCATATTTTGTCGTATAGTCCCAGTTTACGTTTACAAGCTCCACGATACCTTCATCTTTCCAGTTCCAGATGGCCTCGTCGGTAGGAAACTCCTGCATGGTAATCATACCGCGCAAGAATACCAGCGAACCTTGGTCTCCGTCGGGAGCTGTAAGGTCATTCTCATCGGCCGGTCCCTGATTGCTCGACAAACCGAAACCCGAATAGATCTTTGCCAAAAATGAGCGGGCACCTTGCTCGTTGATGATGTTAGTTACATCTTCGTTGTTTGGTTTCTCCTGATCAAGATCGTTGATACAAGAAGGGAAAATAGCCAAGCTGATGATCGAAAGCCAAAACAGTTTCTTTATTTTAAAAAGCTTATTCATGACGACTCAAATTAAAGGTTGATATTAACACCCATCATATAACGTACCGGACGAGGATACAACTCTCTGTCCATCCCTCCCGAAATCTCAGGATCAAGACCTCTGTACTTGGTAATGATGATTGGGTTTTGTACGGTTCCGTATACACGACCGTTTACCCATTTGGTTTTGAAACTATATCCTAGTGTGATGTGGTCGATCTTTAGGAACGATGCGTGCAGGACATACAAGTCTGATAGACGTTGGCGTGTGCTGAAGCCGTTTTCAAGTGCATAAGGCGTACGGTTCGACAAGTTGTTGTTACCAAACAAGGCACTTACGTTAAGACCCGCATTGTTCGACTCGGTAGCATTGTACATATAGTTGCCCAAGCTTGCGCGACCATTGAAACCAAGATCCCAGTTTTTGTAAGTAAACTTCGAGCTGAAACCCATCAATACATCCGCATCCGGTTTCTTGAATTGATACAAGTCGTTATCGTTGACAACACCGTCGTTGTTGCGATCTACATACGCACCTTCGATTGGTTTGCCTGCTTCGTCATACATCTGTTCGTACACATAGAAAGAACCCGGCGCATAACCGACACTGTGTATTTTGATCGTCTTTGCTCCGTTTCCACCTGTAGATTCGAAACGTTTGCCCGGCGACACAGCCATGGCATCGTTGAATGTAAGGGAAGTAATGCGCGACTTATTCCAAGCAACATTGTAAGTTACATCCCATGTGAAGTCTTTTGTTTGTACAGGAACTGCGGTAATGGAGAATTCCAACCCTTTGTTGGTAAGCGAACCGATGTTTGCTACTACCAATTCGGCAAAGTTTGTTCCGGCAGGAACGTTTACTTCCGCATTAAGCAAGTCGTTTGTTTTGCGGTAGTAGTAATCCAACGTACCGTTGATTCGGTTATTCAAGAAACCGTAATCAATACCTACGTTCCATGTTGTTGTTGTTTCCCACTTCAAGTCGGGATTGGCAGCAGTAGGTTTCACTACGTTTACCCACTCTACATTGCCGTTTTCATCGTAAAAAGGATACATCGCGCCACCTTTGCCCGACGACCAACTTTGTTGGCTTGGATACCAATTGTCTGAGATATCTTGCTGACCGGTTTTACCCCAGCCCAGTTTTAGTTTTAAGTCGGAAAGAAACTCGGCGTCTTTCATAAACGACTCTTGATTCAATCGCCATGCAGCAGCCAACGACGGGAACAATCCCCAACGGTGTTTCTTGGCAAAACGAGACGAACCGTCGTCGCGAAGTGTAAACGTAAGCAGGTATTTATCCATCAACGAGTAGTTGACACGGCCGTAGAAAGAAAGCAATACATACTTTCTCGAATCGTCGAAGAAAGGATCGATAACCGAAGTCTCTTCACCAAATTTCTCAGGATCGCGCGACAAATAGTATTTCACACGGTCTTTGTCTTGTTGATAGCTTTGATACGAGTAGCCGCCCATTACATCGAAACGACTGCTGATCTCTGTTACCTCTTTTGCATATTGCAGGTAGATATCGATCAGCTTGTTTTTGAACGTTTCGTTGTAGTATCTGCGGCTACCCGATTTATCTTTATCTTCACCGTATTCGGCAGGAGCATTCGGAGCTACGGTTAGGTTGCCGTCGCTATTTGAGTAGTCGTAAGCAAGGTTCATGTTGGCTCTCAACTCCGGAAGGAAGTGAAATTTGTAGTCGAATTGCATGTTCCCTACAAATGTTTTTACATTCGAGCGGTCGCTTGTCATGTATAACATTGAAACGGGATTGATAGCTCCTTGGCTATTCTTCGGACCGTCGGGTGTGCCGTCGTTTGTCCAAGTATAGTAACCTCCGTAGATGGTATTGTCGTTATATACCGGTTTGGTAGGATCGTAAAATACGGCCGAACCGATGGCGCCTTTGTTGGCAAATCTGTTTTTGATGTAACTTCCCTTTGCGTTAAGGTTTACTTTGAAGTGATCGTCGAAAAACGCAGGTGTAAACGAAACACTACCGGTGTAACGTTGGAAGTTTGATGTTTTAAGGATACCGTTTTCGTCGGTATAGCCCAACGACGCACGGAAAGGCATGTCTTTGATCGCTCCAAACATACTTACGTTGTGGTCGGTGCTTACCGCTGTGCGATAGATTTGGTCTTGCCAATCGGTATTGGTATCGGAATACATATTCAAGGCTTGCTTCATTGCATCGGTTGCCGAAGGCATTCCGTTTACAAGATCACGGTATTCATTGCCCGAAAGCACATCAAATTTGTTGCGCGGTGAGCTTACCGAGACATTGCCCGTATAGTTGATTTTCAACTTGCCTGATTTTCCTTTTTTCGTAGTAATAATAATAACCCCGTTGGATGCTCTCGAACCGTAGATAGCGGTAGAAGAAGCGTCTTTCAATACGGTAAAGGTTTCGATATCCGAAGGATTGATCGAGCTGAGTCCGTTAGACAATCCTCCTACATTTTCATTACTAAGGATTACACCGTCTACTACGATCAACGGATCGTTCTTTGCACTCAACGACGAACCGCCACGAATGCGAATAGTAGAACCCGAACCCGGTTCGCCACCACCCGATATAACGGATACACCGGCAATCTTACCTCCAAGCAAATCTTGAGGCGAAGTAGACAACCCTTTGTTTAATTCATCTACTTTAATTGCGGTAACCGATCCGGTAAGGTCTTCTTTGCGTACGCTACCGTAACCGATAACCACGACTTCGTTGAGCAATTCTGTTTTTTCTTTTAATACAATTGTGTGGTTTACTTTTCCATTTACCGGAACTTCTTGTGTAATGTATCCTATATATGATACATGCAAAGTTCCATTGGCAGCAACATCGAGAGTAAAATTCCCATCAATATCACTAATGGTTCCGTTAGTAGGCGCACCTTTCTCAGAGATACTTGCTCCGATAATAGGCTCCCCGATCTCGTCTTTTACGACACCTTTTACATTTATCTTACCACTGCTTTGGGCGGAAGCATTGAGTAGGATAAATAATCCCGTAAAAAGGAAAAAAAACTTTTTCCATCCTTGTTGGTTTATTTTCATGGCTTGACAAAATTTGAATTATTTATTCGCTCGTAATTTCAAAACAAAAGTATAATAACAATTAATACGCGCAGTAACATGGTAAAGTGTAAAAGTAAATAGACGCAAACATCCAAAACACTAATAAACAACACTATAAGCAGAATTAAAACCCATTACAAAGTAAGTCTTCAAGTATACTATAGTAAACCATCACATACACTATTTCATAAATCTTAATCAACAAATCTGTTAAAACATTGCTCTTTTCGTACTTCTGTGATGCCGGCATTACGCACCGATAAAAACCGTTAATAGATTGATTGCTCTCAACTACAAAGCAACTTATTGTAAAATGATAATTTATCACA
>CAMTPD010000054.1 GCA_947074265.1 uncultured Porphyromonadaceae bacterium | reverse complement strand
AGATTCTCCGGAGTGACTGGAGTTCAGACGTGTGCTCTTCCGATCTGAACCCATTCGGAAGATTTACTATTCGAATAGATTCGGTCTGATGTTTATGATGCCTTCAACCGATATTGGTTTGCAGTTGAGACGAAGGCCGTTGTTTCATAAGAAACCGTGTATTAATACCCTGTGGCTCTGGTGAGGGCAAACGACTCGATGATGGTGTCGTTGTTGAGGCGGTTGAGTGTCCAGTTGTCTTTGTCGTTGGCTACAAGACGCCAATCATAAGCCGGATTGGTAAGCATTTTGCGTATGTTGCGCGGAAAGGCATTGGCAGCACGTGCTTCTTCCCATGTGCGAATGGCATTGAATATAGCTTGCTTTTGCGGACAGCTTTCTACGTCTTTCTGATTGATCGACAAGTAGTAGGTTCCGCCATATCCCGTTGCGATGGCTTGTACATGCTCGTATTGCTCTACGGTAGAGGTATCTTTGATGGCAAAGTTTCCGCCAAACGAAACCGGGAAGTAGTTGGAATACGTTACGTCGCGCAGGTCTTTGCCCTGACTGGTAGCACTGCCCCATTCGCGGGTATCAAGGTCGTACAGGTTGCGACCGCCACCAACGTTCCACACACTTTGATAGTGCCAAGATCCTTCCGATAGCGTTGCGCCCGAAACGCGTATATACGGAACACCGTTCGCTTTTGCCTGGTCGAAGAGTCGACGGAAGAAGCGTTTGGCCGAATAGTATCCGTGACCGTTGTTGAACAAGAACTCTTGTCCGTCGAAGTCGTAATGTGCTACGCCGTTTAGCTTTGCCACGTCGCCGTAGTATTCGGCAATCTTATCTTGTAGTGCAAGATTCGGGATAATGCCGTCGTAACCGTAGCGAATCGTAACCTGCAACTTGTAGATCGTATCATTCGCTTGGTGCGTGTCGGCTTTGGTTCCCCAGTATCCGCGGGTTACGTTTTGCAGACGATAAGGTTTGGTATCCGTAACGCCAAGATAGTGGATAAGCTCGTTGCCGATCTTAATCATATTCAGCTCCGGGCAGTGTCCTTCCCAACTGGCAATCTCTTCCAAGTGAGCAGGATCGTTGACTTCGATGATGGTATCGGTGGGCGAAAGCGTATTCATCAGCAGACGTTTTTGTTGATAGCAAAGGCTGTCGCTCGGAAACGGACTGGCATCTTTGGTGCCGGGCGCCAATGAATTGGTGATGTTGACGCGCCCAAGCAGGATTCCCTTCTCGGCCGCAAGGTCTGCATATTCCTTGTGCGAAAGATTGCCCGAGGCTAGTTTGAATGGCTTCTTTGCGTAGTCTTTGCCGTCGAGATACCCCTCGTTGCCACGGTCGGGGCGAAGAAATCCCTGATCATAGGCATAAATCGCCTTGAAGCCCAATTGATCGGCATACGAAATAATGCTGTCGTATTGGTTGCCGTAGGTCATCAGGTCGGGCGTATAAGCTGCCGGATCTTTCACCCATTTGCCGTTTACGGTAGGGTAAGGAAGACCTTCGGAGACAACGATATTCTGAATCACATCTACCAATGCCGTGCTGTCGGGACTACCCCAAAGGGCAATCGACGAACCGATAAAGTCTACGCCGGGTATCGGTTCTACCTCGATGTGATTGGGTATATTGGCCGGCATGTTGGGTATTAACGAATAGAATACTTCGCGCGGTTTGCTTCTGTCGCGCGATTGGTAGTTGAGGTAGATTTGACCTTTGTCGTTTACCATGGCCGCGTTTCCGTACATGATACGGTAATAAGGCTCTTTGTTTGCATAAAAGGCAACATCGCTCACGCCATCGCCGCCAAGGGTAAACACTTGTCCTTCGTGCAAATGATTGGGTAGGGGATAAAGAACAGAGTCGGGCGTATGGATGATGTACTGAAATGGTGCAGCGTCTCCCTCAATGTCGAGTGTTCCGCCGATGGTATTATCATTGAGCGCCAACATACCAATGCTGTAATTGACCACGTCGCTGGTATCACGGGCCACACCGATAATCTCGCCCAATAGATTGGTTATATTGGTTTGATACGATCCCCATTGGATACCGTCTACACCGTTGCGAGGAGAAAGATCTTGCAGCGTCATTTTGAGGTATTTACTTTGTGGTTGCAACAAGATCTTAGCTTGCGAGCCGTTGGTGAAATCTACCGTCATGGTCTGACTCCCCTTGTCGTATACTGCCTTTTGCGGGTAATAGTAGGTTTTGCTTTCGCTGTCGTAAAGCGACATCAACGGTGACGGTTTGTCTTGCGGACTAAACTCGCGCTGCGGCGAAACCGTTGTGTTTTTCATGCTATTGATATAGCCGTTATCGTCGACCACAATACTAAAGTAGTCGGTATTGAATTTCCATGAATCGCTTGCCGTGCAACTGCACAGCAAACAACATGAAATCAAAAAAGAAGCCTTCTTCATCATACAAAATATAGGTTTAGCAATAAATTAAGTTGTTAGATTCTAAAGATATGATTCTAATTGTTTTTTACTTTTACAGTCGTTGTTTTGCCGGCTTTTACGTTTACTTTCTGTTTCCAGTTAAGAAAGGCATTGTCGTGTAGAGGTGCTTTGGCTTCCGTTCCGTTTTCTGCAAAGACGGTAACTTCTGCATCAAATTGGGTTGGGTTATGAAGCGTGAGAATCGTATTATTACCCGACTGTTTGATTGCTTTTAGGTCGATGTGATCAAATACATAGGCAGAACCTAAATCTGTACGTACATAAATACCGGGAATCTCTAAAGCCATTAAAGCTCCGTTGGTTTCATTCCATCCTGTTTTACCACCGTCTCCTCTCGAACCACGACTATCAGCATCGCAGTAAGTGAGGCGTTCCGTAATTTTGCCGTTGGGTTGTACTCCTTCTGCATGAGCATGTATTACATCACGCAGGAAGTCTGCATACAGCGTATTACCAGTAGCGCGATACATCTTAAATAATGCATCACCAGATTGAGTACAGAATCCGGGAGCTCCGTGTTTGTTTTGTGTACTCGCCCATACTGCACCGGTAAGATTTGCTCCTAGCTTTGCCAAAGGTGTATTTGCCGGTAGTTGATAAGGGAAAGAAACAGTCCATGTCGCACAAAGATTTCCTAGGTCAAGAGATTGATTTAAATAAATATCATCTTGTGTTACTTCATAAAGTGTCATCAAGGATGTCATTAGAGATGCGGCTGTTTCAGAGTCTGCATTTTGTAAGATATCACCACATCCGCCCGAAGTAAATCCTACTAGTGCAAAATTGTCGTAATAGTCTTTTGCTGCTTCGCGTGCAACAGTCAAATATTCAGGATTATTGAAGTATTCAGAGGCTAAAGCTAAACCACCTACAGCCATAGCTCCACCGGTTGTGTTATATACTGATATTTTACCACTTTCTATGTCTAGGTAGTTTCCCCAAGTGCCTTCCTCTTTCCATGTTTTTACGAAAGCATTAGCAAGGTTTTGTACCTGTTTTTCCCATTCAGGAGCAATAGCGTTAGCTTTTCCTTGTTGTTTTAAAAGCATAAACTGTTTTACCATCCAATATAGAATGTCTGCATTTTTACGTGTAAGTCCGATTCCCGGATTCAACTTAGCTCCATCACGATACAGAACTTTTCCGTCTGCACCTAACACATCGTAATAATACCCACTTTGACCAAAGCCATTCATAAGACCGAAATCAAATGTGTTCTTTACTCGTTGTAAATGTTCGGTATCACCTAAAGCAAGCATTGGGTACGTATTCATTAAACCACCGATCCAACCATACGACATCCAGTCTGCATTCTCGGGGCAATAGTATTCTGCAATTTCACTTTTATGGTATCGCTCATCAATATTACGTGTCATTCGATTGAATACTTCGCTCATTGGCATGAGGTTACGTGGTGTTTCTTGTTCGGTATGTTTCTTTCTTTCCGTCATAAAGAACGAAAGAAATGTAGGAATATCTTGGATTGGATATGTTTTTTGAGCAAGACGTATTACAATTCTGTCTCCTTTCTTTACTGAAATACCGCGGTCTGGACTTGGACTAAAACCTATAAACTCAGGTTTTAACTCTCTTACGCCGGGAGCACTGATAACGAAGGACGCAATGCTTCTATCAGGAGATTCTTCAACGATTAAAGCGTGGTCTTTGACTTCTCCATTCCAATCAATGCCTTGATCGGTAAATAGAAAGGTTCCTTCTTGTTGTTTGCGGTCGAAAAAGGTAATGACAGGAGTTGCTGCATTACTTACGTTTACTTCTAATCGAGACTTAGCTCCGAATTCTGGAGAAAGCTGAGGAATCGGATTTGAAGTGAGAGCAAGATCTTTTCTGTAAAAGTCAGACTTGTCTAATCCTGTTGCATACTCACGATTTACAATACGCTGGCGATTGCCATTGTAGACAACAGCAGGGATCATAACGTAGTTGTCACTACTCCAATTGTATTGATCAAAAGCGACGGCTACACCTGCATTATTCATCGGACGCTTTGCTTCAAAAATATACTGTACACCGCCTAATAGTGTATCTGGAGTAATCAGTAAGTTCCAATCTTTAGAATCTGAAGTAATAGGTGTAGATACTTTTAATTTTGAACCTTCATAAGTGCAACCTAATGCACGGATTGTAGTCTTTGGGTCAGGTTGTTGAGGTAACCAGTTTTGCGCTTGTGCAATGAGAGAAAATAGACTCAATATGCCTACGGCAAGGTTTCTTTTATTCATGGTATAATTTTGTTGTTAGAAGTTGAAAAACTCGTTTATAATAAATACACGTATTGTAGTAGATGTATTTACAATCATGCTAAAAATCAAAGAATATATAGATATAGTATAATAAAGAGATAAAGCTGTGTTATTGTCTCTTTTTAGTTTATCAAGAGCTCTTTTTATTTGTACACGTACGGTATTAACACTAATCTGAAGTATTTCTGATATTTCAGTTGCTGATAATTGATCAAAGAAATAGAAATCGAATATTTCTCTACATTCTTCAGGAAGTGTAGAAATAAATTCTTTGATGTGTTTAAGGATATCTGATAGCTCAAGGTCTTTAAGCGGATTTGATCCTAGGTGGATACAACTTTCTTGATATTGTAGCATCTTATGAGAATATTCATCGATGACTCGTGTATATGTTTGTTTATTTCGGATAAAATTCAAGCATCCATTTTGAATGGATCTTACCATATACGAGTGAATAGGATATTCTAGTTTTTGTCGATTACGCCATAAATTAAGAAAAACGTCATTTGTAACCTCGTTCGCATCATCTCGACTGTACAAATAATTAACAGCAATGGTATTGAGATACGTATAGTAGGCATCATATAATTGAGCGAAAGCAGTATCATTTCCTATACGTATGCTTTCAATGCATTGTTGATTTATACGTTTCATTGTGTTTACTGGTTTATAGATTCAACAGAAAGATGCGGTAAATTTATTAAATAAAATTTACAATCAAAGCTATTGTTTAAAGTCTGATTATGACAGTAATTTTTTTTAGTGTATCAAATCCAATAAGTAGATCATTTAATAAGTGAATATTATCCCTTTTAATCAGAGCAGATCGAGGTGTTTATTTTGATAGTACTCTTAGGTCAATGCAAATAAGTTTTAGGATTCTGAGGGTTACACTGAACTCAACTAAAAACGTACATTATAATGGGGATGAACACGTCTGGAACATTATGGATATATCACGAAATACGAGATTTTCGGCGTGCAGACATCAAAAATCTTCTAGGAGTTTTTTTGATTAGTTTTTCAGGTTTAGTGTTTAATGGGTAGATATCCAGATAGTTAGCTAGATGTAAGCATGCCCATTTAGATTGTTATATTCTTGATTTGTAGCTGGTTATTGTCGAAGGATGCAAAATTGTCTTTTTTGAGAAATTAAAGAATATTGATATGTAAGTATAGAGCTAACGCAAAGGTTTAAAGCTGTAAACCTTTGCGCTAGTTGAACTTTTATAATTGAGAAACAACAATGTCATCTATTTGTATTGGAGTAGCACCATTGTTGGTAAGAATAATTTTGACAGTACGTTTGTGATCATTGTATTCAGCATTGGTGAAGAAGTCTAGATTGTACTCTTTATATTCTGCGCCGATATTAAATTGCTCTTTAGTTATGCTTTCAGCTTCGCCGGTGACGGATGTTATATTTTCAACCTTTGCAATAAGCTTTCCACTTATTTGAGCTTTACTAAATAGACTCAAGTGATATGGTTTAGAGTGATTTGTATAAATCATCTGCGAAATAGAAGCGCCAGGAGCCAATTGTAAAGCTTGCTTTCCTGTGCGTGTGTCATTTTGGGTGATTACACCACTACCTTCCCAAGGAAACAAGGTGTTGTATTCAAACCCACCATTGGGAAGCTCATTTTTATCATTTAAAATCCAAGTGTAGAAGCGTATGTAATCAACTTCCATTGAGGTTTCACCATCTTTACCATACATGCCTAAGTAAAAGTTCATGAAATGGTTTGGTGATTTAATATCATTCGGATCCCACCATTCACGAACCAATTGTCCGTCTATATAGAACTTTAAACCGGCCGGAGTCCAAAGCATACTGTGAGTTACCCATTTGTCATTAAAATCACCTTCCACGATGTGATGTCCAATGTTTCGTTCAAAGTTACCAAGACTATCTACGTTTCCATGTAATACAATTTCGGTAGTGATATATTCGCATAGATCGATTTCGAACACTTGTCCGCGAGGGCGTATACCGGTAGCTCCGTGTGCTTGGGTTCCATTTTCCAAATAATGCTTTAAGTCTGGCCCCGGAGAGTCAAGCCAAAAAGCCCCGTTTACCATCTTTGCATCTTTATCAGCATAGCGCTTTAAGCGAGCTTCGATATAGCCACCTACAAAATCAGTAGGAAGATAACTCGTGTCTGCAAGCCAATCATATGTTTGTATAGAAGATATTTTACGTCCACTATTTTTCCAAAATATATCTTTAGGATTGTCTTTATCGGTAAATAAAATAATTGTAGAATCAGTGTACTTGATTGCAGGTTGTGGTAGCGTGTTTGCTTTAAATTCTTCAAAATTAGTTTGATCCATGAAGTCCCAAGTAGAATAATAATTGGTACTCCATTTTGTTGAATCAAGAGCTTGATCGTTGAACTCATCATGCCAGAAAAGAGACATTGCTCCTTGTAGTTCATTGATATTAGGTGTAATCGAATTATCGCGATCTTGATTTATATTGCAAGAAGTTAGCGTTGCGGCAATAATAAAACCAGTTGTAATTATAGTTTTCATGCTTTTGACCTGTTATTCTTTTATTTATTGATATTTCAATACAAATGTAAAAAAAAGCTCACAAGGTTCTTGTTTTGGGGGTAAGTATTCATCGAATCATAGGAAATATGCAAAATGATGTATATGTAGTACAAGAATGTTTTATTTTTACATGCAACAAATGTGAGATAATGAGTACATAAATGCGAAATGTCTATACTATATTAATTAATCAATTGAAAAACAGAAATGAAGAACGTATTTTACTATGGATTTGTCTTGTTGTTTAC
>CAMTPD010000053.1 GCA_947074265.1 uncultured Porphyromonadaceae bacterium | reverse complement strand
GAAATATACAGGTGCAAAGGAGTGTGAATATCGCTTTAATAGTAGTCATGAATTATATATTTATTTCTAGCATTCAACACAATTACTATCTGTGTATGAATGCTAGAAAAAGTTTTATGAATAAATTTTTAATTATCGATAGCAGGAGAGTTTGCTTCCAATGTCCATTGAGGGTTTTGATAAATTGGAGAAGTGGTAAGATCTGCAGGATTAGAAGCCGTGATCAGAAAGTGCTGAATCGCAATAGGCTCTAGATAATTTGCGGTGCTCCAACTATATCCATCATATATTTTATTATTAGTTTTGATGATTTGATTAGGGCGAATGTATTTACTGTTTTTGCGATTTGAAACATTACTTTGTTTGTCAGCTGTTCCTTCCTCAATCAATAAACTATTGCCTTCGTTATTGACATACTGGTTTGCATAAACGCTTTCCCAAAGGTTAAATCCTTCAACATGATAATTTTTTACCATATCTAAGGCTCTCCAACGAATTAAGTCATCATATCGGAATCCTTCTGATATAAATTCATTACGACGCTCACGGCGAATATTAAACAATGTTGGATCAATTAAAGACGATCCAGAATATTTAGCCCAATCACCTTCTTTACTTAAATCTGTAGCAGCAATTGTTGTCGCCAGATTATCACTAACTTTCGCTCTAGAACGAAGAGCCTTCCAGTATTCTGTTGCTTTAGGGTCTAACGATCCATTTTTTTCATATGAAGCTTCAATGTAATTTAGATAAGCTTCTGCAGCTCTGAAAACGATGCAACCATATGTCTGAGAAATATCAATGATTGGTTGGGCTGGATCATATGATAAACATTTTCTAGTACAATACCCTGTAACCGCTCGGTTTTCGGCAATTTCTAAGATCAGAGGTTTTTCAAAGTTCTGTAGAGATGCATGTGGGTCTATAGTGCGAGGATCAGATGGAGCAATCATGAATAATTCAAGTCGACTGTCTCTATTTTTTTTCACAAGTTCAATTGAGTCTTCGCCTGCATATCCTGAGTTTGCAGCATAAGTTGGAAGTCCATTTTTCATAAGAAATCCGTCTACCAAACTTTTTGTGAATCCAGAATTACCTCCTCCTTTAAGGATATAGGTTGTTGTTGCATGAGCAATGTTGTGCTCTGATACATAGGTGCGCCAGAATATAACTTCTTGAAAACTATCCATATTATTAGCATTGAACATGTCAAAATATGGATTCCAGCCATTGAATTTACCTTCTGGATTTACAACACCTGAGTTTTGTGTTAGAGGCGAAGCATCTGCAACAACTTGTGCTGCGGTCATAGCCTGATCTAAGAAAAAGTTAATTTCATTGTCAATATTAATAGAGAAGTCTTTATTGTAACTTTTAGAAGCACCTGGCCAGCCGGGACCAAGAGGTACACGTGCTGTTCCCTGATGGTATTTTAGCCATGTTGCCTCAAAAAGAGCGACTCTAGACTTGAAAAGTAATGCAGCATTTTTAGTTAAACGATTCTTCTTTCCTACAGGATCATTGCTCATCAATACAATTGCAGAGTCTAGGTCTGCAAGAATAAAGCGAGCTACAATATTTCGAGGACTACGTTTGCTGACAGAAATTAATGCGTCTGGCTGATCTGTTAATACTTCTGTAATAATAGGATAATCTCCGTACGATTTTAATTTGTTAAAGTATTCATATGCTCGTAAAAAGTATACTTCACCAATATAATGCTCTATATTTTTAGGAGTCCCTTGAATTTTATTAGCTTTCCAGTTAGGAATAACTTTTTCAAAGAAATAGTTTGCATTACGGATACGATTAAAGTTCCAGTCTCCGCCTGTTTGAGGAACTCGTTTCTCGCCAAGAACCCATCTTGAATATGATGCGTCTGTTGTTGCTTGATTATCTGTATTATCGTCTCCTCGAAGTACTGGCCCCAGTCCCCAACCCCCATGAGTTATGAAATTATACATATTTATAGAATACGAAGCTAAATCTGCTTCTGTTGTAAAGAACTGTTCAGGAGTGACTTGATCTAATGGTTCAGTGTCTAGAAAATCATTACAAGATGTCATAAATATCACTCCTAAGGATAGATAAGTGTGTTTTATAATTAAATATATTTTATGGTTCATGATGATATTTGTATTTAATTTTTGCATTATTAGAAATTGACATTTAGTCCAAAAGAAATAACTTTTGAAAGAGGATATGTTTTACCTTCTCCCCAACCTCCATCAATTGCTTCAGGATCAAAGATCTTTGTTAGTTTGGTGCCAGTGAGGAGATTCTCTCCTGAAACAAAGATTCTTAGATATTGTAATCCAGCTTTTGATATCCATTGCTTAGGGAATGTGTATCCAAGTTGAATGTTTTTTAATCTGATATATGCAGCATTTTGTAAATACTTAGTCTGGGTTTGCTGATTTTTACCACCGTCAAATATTGGTCGAGGGTAATAAGAATCGAGGTTTGCTCCAAGCTCATGTCCTTCAGGACGGAAATAGTCCAGATGCTCAACAAATCCAAGAGACTGCCACATTCCCTGGTTTACTCCCCAAAAATAAGGGCCTCCAATAGCATAGTTTCGTTTTCCAACTCCCTGTAAAAACATCGAAATATCAAACCCCTTCCACTGTGCATCTACGATTAAGCCGAAGTTGTATCGCGGAGTTGAGTTTCCAATAACTTTTCTGTCTCCGGTATCTTCAAGAATACCTTTACCTCCGTCGATTTTTCCATCTCCATTTAGATCTCGATACATAATATCACCAGCAGCCCATTTATTGCCAAGAGTATTTTGTCCTCCATTCGGAAGAGATGCTAAATGAGCATCCATTTCCTCCTGTGTTTTAGCAATACCAATAGTTTCATAACCCCAAATTTCCCCACTATAGCGTCCGGCAAACCATTGACTAATATTTCCTGTCTTATTAGGATAGCGAGTAACCTTTTCTTTAGTATCTGAAAGAATACCCTTCACTCCATATAGAACATCTCCAACTTTATCTCTCCAAGATATTTCCAGCTCAAATCCATAAGACTTCATATCTGCATTGTTTAGCTTGGGGACACTAGTTCCTAGTGTTACAGGAAGTTCTGGAGCAGGGCCTACCATATCAAGAGTTTTGCGAACGAAATAATCAAAAGATCCGGTTAAGCGATTGTTTAAGCCTCCCCAATCAAGGCCTACATTCCATGATTGTACACGCTCCCATGTCAAGAGTGAGCTGACAAGTCCTGGAGCTGAAGAGGTGTTTGGCTTTTCTCCATTAATAATCCATCCACCGTTAGCTGCGCCAAAAGGCATAGTTTGAAAGAAAGGATACAATGCCTTCGTATTTTGATTTCCTAATTCACCCCAAGAACCTCGAACTTTTAATGTGTTTACCGAGTTTTCATAAGGCTGCCAAAATTCTTCTCTTGCGACATTCCATCCTGCTGAAAATGAAGGGAAAAAGTTCCAACGTTTGTCGCCAACGAAACGAGAGGTGCCATCGTAACGACCATTAATTTCAAGCATATAACGCTCTTTGTAATTGTAATTGATTCGTCCAAAGAATCCTGCTGTTGACCAATGTGAGTAGCCTCCTCCTGATTTCTGATTCTCTGTTGCTGTGTTTAGTGTTGGAACATTAGGAGTGATCAGGCCATCACGACTACCGCTTACATCACGGGCTTTAAGAAGTTCTGCATTGAAGCCTACCATCACTTTAAAAAAGTGGGCATTATTGAAATTTTTAAAATAATCTGTATAAAGATTTGTAGTATAAAAGTTTTCTTTCCAAGCAGATTCATTAACACGTGTCATTCCGGGAGTATAGTCATCACTAAAACTTACAGCGAAAGGTTTACCGTCACCATCATGTGCATATACAGGAAGAACCTCCCAGTGGTTGAAACGTGTTGTTGTACGTAGATTTCCCTCTGCATACATTTTCCAGTTTTTTATCGGTTCAATAGTAAGCTGTAATTGTTGGTAATTCCAATCTTTTTGATCTTTGTCTCGTCCTCCATCTCTTAGTTGAAGAGCTTGACTATGATCCATTAGATTTCCATTTGGGTCATAGATAGGACAAGTTGGCCATCTTCGTGCAATTTGATGATAGAATAACCCTCCTTGGTAAGATGATCGATCATAATCTTCCCTAACCCAACGATTTCCATATGATATTGAGACTCTATCCGTAATTTGAGCATCAATCTTGCTGTTAATAGAGTAACGCTGATAATTGTCGTTGCTGAAGTTGAGAAGACCATTAGTATCCATGAAGTTTCCAGATACAAAGTAAGTTACTTTTTCTCCTCCACCATTTACACTGATATTATGTTCTTGAGAGAAAGCCCATTTTTTGTAAAATTCTTTGAACCAATCTGTATTTGCATTTGCATTATCATACATTCTCCATTGATTTGTGTTTGGATCTACAGACGTCGCTTCTTTAAGAGTGCCTTGTTGATATGCTTGGATACGATTCAACATTTCACTGTTGAATACAGGGCTATTTCCATTATTTGCAGCTGCCTCGTTAAAATACAGAGCAAAATTATATGAATCCATCATTTTGGGAACAAGAAGAGGGTCTGTGAAGCGCATTGAATTGTTGTAATTTACAGTCGCACGACCAGCCTTTCCTTTTTTTGTCGTAATTAAGATAACACCAAAAGGAGCTCTAGATCCGTATACAGAAGCAGACGCAGCATCTTTCAGGACTGAGATATTTTCAATATCTTGAGGGTTGATTGCATTCATATTTCCCTCCATTCCATCAATTAATATGAGTGGACCTCCAGATGAACCTTCTCCAATTGTACCCCCTCCTCGAATATTGACATTTAGAGTGTTATTTAACTCACCACCATTTGCATTCGTACTGAAATTAAGTACGGGAACGACACCTTGCAGCGCTTGTGATACGTTTTGAACTGGGCGAGCTTCTAATGCTTCTGCTGAAACTTGGCTTACAGCACCAGTGACATTTACTTTTTTTTGGGAACCAAAACCTACGACAACAACTTCATCTAAGGCTTTTGTATCTTCTCTCATTGTGAATCTGAAATCATTTTGTTTTCCTATTGTTTGGATTATCGGGTGATATCCAATGTAGGTAAGTGTAATGATGTCTTTAGGTGAAACTTTAGACAGAGAGAATTCACCGTTTATGCCTGTAACAGTGCCGGTCGTTGTTCCTTTTACAGAAATACTAACACCTACAAGTGGCTCTCCAAATTCATCGAGAACGATTCCTTTTATCGATTTATTCTGATTAACACCTGCAACTCCAGTGTTTCCTGTTATTCTTTTTTTCTCGATTTTAGCAATAGCGATATAATCATCTATTTGCATGAATGAATAGTCAGCTCCAAGTATGGACGTAAGGGCTTCTTCAATATTTGAAGTTTCAACTTTAATGCTTACTTTTTTCGTTGTTTCTACATCCCTGTTGTTATACGCTAATTTAATTCCGGTCTGTTTGGTAATTGAAGAAAGAACTTCCTCAATATAAGTGTTTTTGCAATTTATAGAAACGTTGTGTTCTTGTTCAAAAATAGAATTAAAGGCAAAAGAATTCATTGATGCTCCAATGAACATACAATAGATAAAACCTTGCCGAGCTCGTCTTTTTAATGATTTTTTTTGATAAAAATAATTGTTATACTCTTTTAACTTCATAATTTTGTGATTAACAGGTTACTGATGTGTTTATTTATTATTAATCTGTAGTCAAAGAGGTGGTATTTGCGAGATACTGCCTCTTTTTTGCTAATATTTAGTTACTTAATTCATGAATGCACCTCCTTTGTTCGTTTTAGTGTAATTTTATGACCAGATTGTATCAATTTGATATTTGAAGTAAAGTTGATTAAGTCTATGACTTTTTTCAAGTCAGTTCCTTTGGTAACCTCTATAGAGAATCGATTTTCTTTAATACTTTCGTCTTCATAGTCGACTTCGAAATCGTACCAATACTGCAAGTTATTTAGCAGAATATCGATTCGCTCATTCTTGAAGATTAATTTATCTTCAGTCCAGCTTGTATAGATACGGGTATCAACTGTTGTGGTTGCAGATGTTTGTTTCGTTTTGTTGAATACCAACTGTTGTGAAGGGGTAATAACTTTTTCCGGCTTATTTGGTATAATCACAGCAACTTTACCTTGTACCAGTGTAGTCTCTATGGTGGGTTGATGTTTGTAGCACGATACATTAAAACTGGTGCCAAGAACTTTTACATCGATACCGTTTGCTTTTACGATAAAGGGTTTGGATGCGTCTTTGGCTACATCAAAGTAAGCTTCACCAATAAGTGTTACTTCTCTGGTATGTTCCGAGAAATTGTCGGGATAGATCAGCTCAGATTTTGAGTTTAATTTTATCCTGGTTTTGTCAGGTAGAATCAATTCGTATGTTTTGTCAGCGGGAATAATTAAACGATTCATTTCAGGGGATGATGGCTGTAAATAATGACTTTTTTTATAAATCATAATCTTATCATTCACGACTTCTATTTGCAGATCTGATAGTTCTGTTGTTAAGCCTGACTCTGTCAACGCCACTTGTTTGCCCGAGCTGAGAATCAAGGTTGGCTCAGCGAGTTCTTCGATATTTATACTTGTATAAGCAAGTTGGTTTAAGTCGCTAATATTGTCTTTCTTATATAAGTAGCTTCCAATAGAGGCAACAAGAAGTAGTGTGGCAGCAATACCAACCCATGCAGTTTTGTTGTATATATTTCTTTTTCGGATGGTTTTGTGGTGGAGATTTTTCCAAGCTTTTTCAGAGTCGAATGCCACAGGCCTCTTTTGAGAGTGAAGCGACATATTGTACAATCGCTTCAGCTCGTTGTATTCTGCCTTATTGGTATCAGATGCATGATACCAAGCGTTAAATAACTCTATCTCTTCGGCAGAAGCTTCTTTAGATAATACAGATAATATGATATAATATATTTTTTCAGACTTCATTATTTCCGTTCTTTACCCTATATACAATCGTGGATATAGAAACGGGTAGGTCTATGTCAAAAAAAACAAAAGATAAATAATATTTATGCCGGCTAGTTCTGCTTTTACGATCTTGTAAGCTTCTGATATATGATATTTTACAGTGTTTGTAGAGATATTTGATATTTCTGCAATTTCTTTGTATTTTAATCCTGATACAAATTTTAATAAGAAAACAGCCCTACATTTTTCGGGAAGTTTATCTAGTGCAGCTCTTACTTCCTCTTTGTAGATAAAGTCTTCGTCATCATCCGTATTTTTACTCCATTCAGTTAGTAGTTCTTCGTAAAAGTTTTGTCTGGTCATTTCTGATTTATAATGATTGATACAGCTGTTGCGTATGGTTTTAAAGCTATATGGAATAAAAGCTTCTTCGGGGATGGGTAAGTGTTTCTTCTCCCAGATATATACGAAATAATTCTGTACAATATCTTCTGCGATTTGAATATCCGACAGTATATTATAGGCATAATTACAGAGTGTACTGTAGTGTGCCTTAAACAGTGTTTCATAGTATGTTTTATCAGATACATTCATTTTGCAAAAGTCAGATATAGCCTTGAGTTAAGAAATGCGAACATAATTAAAATTTACAGCTAATCAAAAATTATATTATGATATTTTCAATTTGTGTCTGTTTATACTGGTTCTAAAGATTGATATGCTATGCGTGTGTAAG
>CAMTPD010000052.1 GCA_947074265.1 uncultured Porphyromonadaceae bacterium | reverse complement strand
GGCTGGCTGCTCTTTCATGAGAAAGTGGCTGGGCTAAAATGAGGCTTTCTGCGTTCTCTATTAGAGCAGATAGAATGCACACAGGAGCATGATTGCATTACGCTGCCTTGCTGTAAGCTCCTTTTTTCACAGGGACACTCACTATCTCTGGCTTTCATTTTCACCATTGCTCGCTTGCTCTCTTTCTGTGGCAAGGCTTCGAATCCGACATACAGTTTCCAAAGATTGAAGCACTCTATACAACCGTGCAACTCAACGGAGCCTACTATCATACATCGGGTAGCTATAGCATGCCGGTTTACGATACATACTCAATCTTTATCAACAACAAACCCTACTCGTATGTAGGCAAATACGAAGCAACAGACCAGCGGGTAAGTTCTCGCTTCAATACAAACTGCTTCTTCAATACGCACATACCAAGGTTCGGACTATTCTTTACCACGACCATACAGTGTATTTGGTTCGAACGCACCCAAATAAAAGAGTATGCGGGAGTTCCCGTTTCTTACTTCGGCAAAGACGGAATAGAACGCCCCTTTACAGAAGAATCTGCAGCAGACCCCGAGCTTAGATACCTCGTTAAGACATTCTCAAACAGTTATTTCTTACCGAGTAAAAAGCCCGTATCGTTCGGTGTAAACCTAAAAGCCACCAAAGAATTGGGTAAACACCTTCGCTGCTCCTTCTATGTAAACCGACTGTTCGAGTACAGTCCGTCGTATACCGACAACCTGCAAGTAACACGAAGAAGCAGAACAACCCCTTCGTTCGGAGCAGAGCTAATGATAACATTATAAAACTATTGATATGAAAAAAAGTACATTTCTAGCGTTACTAATCACGCTATTCTTCAGTGCATGTTCTAACGACAAAGACGAAGCACAGTTTACAACCCTGAAAGTTCAAATCAACTTGCCCGACAATTACAGTTGGGCAGATAAAGCAGACTTCAGCGTTGAAGCTACCGGAACATCATCCAATGCCACAACAAAAGCAACCACAGAAGCCGATGGTACAGCTTCGCTTCTTTTGAGCGACGGACTCTACCACATCAGCATCAAGGGCGAGAAGTCGCATCAAGTTGAAGGCATCGACCAATCCGTAGTATTCCAATACGCCAATCAAAACGTGGCAGTAAGCGGAAAAGAGCAAACACTAATTGCAACGCTCGAAGCCGCACCGCTTTCAAAAAGCTGGGTAATCAAAGAAATCTACTTCTCGGGATCGAAGACACCGTCTAACGGCAACTACTGGCAAGATCAATACATCGAGCTATACAACAACACCGATCAGGTATTGTATGCAGACGGACTTTGCATCAGCGAGTCGGAACATACCACCATCAACCCTGCTACGGCTTGGACAGACCTATTGCCTTCACAAGTAGCAGCCGGCACCATCTACGGAATCCCCGGCAACGGAACCGACTATCCGGTACAACCGGGTCAGAGCATCGTGCTTGCAAGCAACGGTTCTAATCACAAAGCATTGAACCCGAACTCTCCGGTAGATCTTTCGAAAGCACACTTCGAATGGTACGACGAGCATGCACTTGATGTAGATGTTCCCGAGGTACCAAACCTAATCAAACACTACAGCTATTCGTTGAGCGTATGGATACTTCACAACCGCGGCTACCGCTCTTACTTTATCTTCAAGCCCGACACCGATATGCCTACTTTCTTAGAAAAGAATAAAGTAAAAACAACCAATGCAGCCGGCAAAGTAGTATACCGCTATGGTATCCCTGCCGATTTGATTCTCGACGGTGTAGAGTTGAGTCAGCACAATGCACTGAGCCAAAAAGCACTTCCTGCTGCAATCGATGCGGGATATAGCTATTGCGACAATGCCAACAGCGGACTTGTAGTGCGCCGCAAAGTACTACGCACCGAAGGCGATCGCACCATCCTTCAAGACACAAACAACTCGAAAGAAGACTTCTTGCCTAATCAGGTTCCGTCTCCTTTTGTTATTCCACAGTAATCCTTTTCCATGAGATATTCAGCTATCATTGTTTCGGTTCAGCTTCTGTTGTGTGCATCTGCCAGTGCACGCGACAGGAGCGAACTGTTACAGTATTCCCATCCGCTTTTCACCCTGCAATACGGACAAAACCAAACGGTGTCTACACTCTCTACCTTACCTTTTGCCGTAGCCGGAGAAGCAACCGTTGCATTCGACTATGCAGAAGACAAGACCCAATTGTCGTATGAAGGTGATAAGCAAACACGTTACGGCTTCCATACAAACGGCTTTAGTGCCGCAAACAACAAATCGATCATGCGCGGAAGTGCATCCTATCATCGCGACTCGCGCCAAAACACCAAATGGAGCAACGTCGTAGATGTGCCGATGCTTTATCCCTACCTCGTAGCCGATTCGATCGGAGGTACGTATCACAGTGAAACGTATCAACTCTCGGGAGGATGGGCAACCAAGCACAAATCCTTTACTTTCGGTGCCGATTTGCATTACCAAGGAAGCGTGCATTACCGCAAGAGTGATCCCCGCCCTCGCAATACGGTATCTGAATTTACCATTCGTCCGTCGGTACTTTTCGAACACGGAACGCTTGGTTTCGCAGCCGACTTTGGGTACACTTCCTACAAGCAAGACGTGCGCATCAAGGTAGAAGAATCGGGACGCACCGATTTGTTTTACCAAACACTGGGCATGGGATTATACGATCACGCCTTTTCGCGCAAGGCAAACACCTTTAGCAGTTATTACAACGGACATGTTGCAGATGCCCGCTTGCAACTGATCGACTTGCGCAACCATCAATACGGTGCATCACTGACCTTTGAGCACACCAATATGGCAAACGAACAAGACGGCGGCGTACGCATTCCTTACTTTACCCGCAACAATACGTTTGCTGTCAATGGATTTTACCTTTTCAAATTGGGCAAAGGCATTTCACTCGCCGTAAATCCGTCGTTTGCACTTGCTCAACGCAGCGGATACGAACGCATCTACGAACAGTTGAAACCCGAGGGCAGCGACATCACCACTTGGCGTGAACTAAGTGTAGGCAAAAAGCATACGATGAGCAGTTATCATGGCAGCTTGAGCGCACTTCTTTCGATTGCGCGCGGCCACAGCAACTACTGGGTGCAACTGCATGCCGCCTCATCGGGAACAAAAGAAACGTATTTGCATCCGCGCTATACACGCAACTTCGACGCATTGCAAAGCGGAGTAAAAACCGGACTATTGCACCGCATCCACAACAATTGGCTTCGCTTCGAAATGGAGGCGGCATATACCATTCGCAACAGCAACCTCGAGGCAATTGCTTCCGAAGATGTATTGCTGAGTTCGATGGTGCAAGGGAATCACCAAATCTTGTCGGCAGACTATTTTCGTCTCGGTGCCAATGCGTCTTTTGCTCACCCTGCGGGGAATTTTATGCTGCAATACAAAGCTGCTGCTGCTGTAATCAAAGCACAGCAACAACAGGCAACTCCGGCCGTGACCGGCTCTATTTCCTTTATCTTTTAATGTTATCATCAATGGAAAATATAATTGAATGCAAAAATCTGACCCACTACTACGGGAAACGATTGATCTATAAAGACCTCAGCTTTAACGTACCGAAAGGACGCATTCTGGGTCTGCTCGGAAAAAACGGAACAGGCAAAACAACCACCATTAATATATTGAGTGGATTCTTGAAACCCCGCGAAGGCAATTGCTACATCTTCGGAGAAGATATCCAGACCATGCAACCTGCGTTGCGACAAAACATTGGTTTGCTCATCGAAGGTCACGTGCAATATACCTTTATGAATATAGAAGAGATTGAGCGATACTATGCCGCGTTTTATCCCAATTGGAATCGTACGGCTTACTACGAACTGATGGCGAAACTGAAAATAGCACCGAAGCAAAAGATCTCTCGCATGTCGTGCGGACAGCGTTCGCAGGTTGCGCTCGGACTCATCCTTGCGCAGAATCCCGAACTACTGGTACTCGACGATTTTTCGTTGGGACTAGACCCCGGGTATCGCCGCTTGTTTATCGAATACTTGTACGACTTTGCCAAGTCGGAAGGCAAGACCATCTTCCTTACTTCACACATCATTCAGGATATGGAGCGCCTTGTAGACGATTGCATCATTATGGACTACGGGAAGATTCTTACCCAACAACCCGTGACCGACCTAATGAACAACTTCAAGCGATATACGCTTTCGTCAGATCATGCCGAAGCATTCAAGGCAATGCTAGAAGGCAACCAATTGATCTATAACCCGGCAACTCGCCGCGACCAACTCGAATTCTATTCCTTTGCCGACCAACGAGAAATTGGGGAGATCCTTGCACCGATGCAACTCCCGACACAGCAACTCGCTTGTGAAACAATGAATCTCGAAGATATCTTTATCGGTCTCACCGGCAAATATTAATACGAACTCTATCATGAATAAAGCAATACTTTTAAAAGAGTGGATTAAGATCCGCATCATCTTGCTCGTAGCCCTTGTGGCTTCGTTTTCGGCAACCATCTACGCGTTGCTCAAAATAAACAGAGTTGTTTCTTTCAAAGGCGGCTTCCATTTGTGGGAGATTATCCTCACCCGCGATGTAGTCTTTATCGAAGTACTTAAGTACATACCGCTCCTACTCGGCGTGATGTTTGCCGTAGCGCAATTCGTGCCCGAGATGACACAAAAGCGACTAAAGCTCACCTTGCACCTGCCTTATCCGCACACGCAAATGATTGCCATGATGCTACTTTCGGGCATTTCAATGTTGATCCTTATCGACTTGGCAAACGTTGCTCTCATGTATGTGTACCTCAACTCGGTACTTCCCGTAGAGCTTCTTCATCGTGTCTTGATCACTTCCATGCCTTGGTATATGGGCGGCATTGCAGCCTACGCAGTCGTTGCTTGGATTTGTTTGGAACCGACACGCGGCAGAAAAGTCTCGGCACTCTTTGTCGGACTCGGCGTTGTTTACCTGTTCTTCGCCTCAGACTACCCGCAAGCCTACGACAACATACTGGGAATACTGCTGCTCGTTATCGTAGCCCTGTTTTTCTTTGCCCAGCTCTCTGTTGCAAGGTTCAAAGCAGGTTGTCAGGATTAAAGCTGTCGCTTTCTTTTTGTCCTATAGCCGGAACGGCTTTTACTTTCTTTCTGCAGGACGATTTTTACTTTCTTTCTGCAGGAAAAGAAAGTAAACAAAGAATCCCGTCGCTTGCATTACGCCGCTAAAAAGTGTTCCTCTACGGGCGGCAAGAGGCAGACCGCTTCGCTAAAGCCTCTTACCGTAACCCTTCGAGGTGCCACTTTTCTTAACGCTCTGTAATGCTATGCGAAACTCAAATCCATTACCACTCAGTGGCCCGATAACATAAAGTATAGATGCCCTATTCTATTTACGATACCCAAACTACACTAGGCCTATTCGCCCGGCAACAGTGAGTACAGATGTCATTCTCTATTTACGATACAAAAACTACGATTAGATGGTATGGCAACTGAGTTGAGTAAGTGGAGGTGAGTATTAGCCTAGACAACTCCAAAACATTATGCTTGACCGTGAAGATCTGGTCCGGCATTTAGCGGAGGGGCGTAAACGGAGCAAGGGCGAAGGCGAAACGGAAAAAGCCGTTCAAACGAAGGCGCAGCCGAGAGCGTTCTTTTTCCGTCGCCCAAAGCACGAAGCGAAGTAGACCCGTAGCGGTAGCCGGCAGCTTTTCTTTTTGGTTCTTTTTACTTTTCGCTGCCGAAAAGAAAAAGAACATAGTAGTAATCTTTTAAAGTCTTTTCGATTCCCGAAAAGACGACAACACCCAACCCCTATGAACACAAAATACATTCACTACACATTAATAATAGTAGCAACACTACTCCTTTCATGGTTCATGCCATGGCTTTGCGGTTACCTTTTTGACAAACCTCAGAAATACCCGTTTGCCATGTACAGCTCCGTGGTAGACGACTTTGCGTATACCGACTTTGAAAACGGCAACATGGTATACAAAGACCGCAGTGACAACCGTTACACGCAAAAGCAATACGACAGCAGCTTGCCGTTTTTCTACTATCGCCAGTTGGTAGCCGACAACAGACTACCTGCCACTGTCAAGGGCAAAGCAATCACGACAGGCACTATCCAACGTGAAAACTTTGTATTCAGACATTCTCCGGCCGACGTAAACAAAACCGGTGTAGACCTGTATCCTTTGCTCGAGTCGCGTTCGGGCCGTGTAGACTTGAAGATGCCGCAAGATTATTTCCGCATTACCGACAAAATCTACTTTGTGAATGCCGAAACCAATCGCCTCGACAACGAGAAAAGCGAACTGTATACAGAGGCTTTGCGCAAGAAAGACTTCTGCTTTCCGGCAAAAGGTATCTTCGGAAACCCCACTACTAAGAAAGATTACGACGAAGGTTACTTTGTGATCGACAACAACGACAAACTATTCCACTTGAAAATGGTATGCGATCGTCCGTTTGTACGTCCCGTTTCGCTCAACAACATTGTACCTACCCAACTTTACGTAACAGAGTTTCGCAACAAGCAGTCGTTTGCATTTATGTGCACCGACGAGAACGATTTTTACATGCTAGCCGCACCGTCGTACGAATTGGTAAAGCTTCCGTTCAAGTTTGACCCAACACAAGAGGGACTTTCCATCATTGGCGATATGCTGAGTTGGACGATTCAGAAAAGCGGCGAAAGCGGAGTTGAATACCTCGCTCTCGATGCCGACTCGAAGCAATTGCTTACATCGTTTACATTCAATGTAGACGACTCGACCGTTGATCAGGTAGTTCGATTTATTTTCCCGTTCCAAATCTCGATGACTGCGGGTATTGACAAATGGGCGGCACCGCGTATCGAGTACATCTCTTACTACGCGCTACTGGCCAACTTATTGTTTGCCGCGGCTTACGCCTACATACATCGCGGCAACAAGCGTCGTGAATTGATCCCGGCACTGTTGTTTATCCTCGTTACCGGCATCTTTGGTTTCATCGCGCTCTATGTGTTTAAGACCAAGCCCGAGCAAGCATAAAGCAACCACTCGACACATGATAACGAAAGCTCTTTCCCGCATCGCCGATAGATGTAGGAAAGAGCTTTCGTTTTTGAGGAATATTTACAATAAGGCTTGTTACTGAGACAATCTTACAGCCTTGTCGTTAGGATCGAAAAAGCTATAAACAGCGTTATTTCAGGGTATTTTGCGGTGTTTTTTGCGCTAGATTGTGGAAATTGCTTGGTTTTTTGCACTTCAGAAAAAGCCGATTTTAAGTGTGTAGGAGGTCTATTTTACATCCAAATCGTACATGATTGGTGCAAAAACCTTGTTTGGTTCTTAAAAAAAGCTCGTTTACTTCTCAAAAGAACCTCTTTTGGTTCTTTCAAAGACCTTTTTAGGTTTTCGTGGAGATCATTTTGGGTATTCGTGAAGAGTTTTTTCACTCACCGTGAAGAGTATTTTCATTTATAACGAAGACTATTCACACTCTTCGTTATAACGTAAAACAGTCTTCGAGGAAAACGTTTTGTCTTTTCGGGGAGACGATGCGGCATTGTTTCGATGAGAATGAATCCCCTGCCCCATTCAACAGTCGGGTACGTGCAGAAACCACTCAGCGAGAGTTGAGCCACGACACGTTGACACCACTTCTACCTGATTGCGATCATATTGCCGGCTGGCGCAAATGTCTTCAGTAACCA
>CAMTPD010000051.1 GCA_947074265.1 uncultured Porphyromonadaceae bacterium | reverse complement strand
ACACTGTACCAATGATTGGCAGAAAGATACGTTTCAAAAAATCCTTCGGGAACATATCCATCTATTGCAGCCCCAATACCAATTCCTATAATAACGTAAAGAACAACGCTTCCCACAATTCCAAAGGCATCTCCCACAATTACCGGCAAGCTGTCTTTAAAGGGCACAATCTCCTTTTCCCATTGTTCGCATCCCTCTTCCGATTGCTGCTGTATCTGCTGTACCCACGGACTCAGATAGCGTTCCAACTTAAACTGATGCAATACCCATCCTCCTACTACACCCAGGAAAACACCACTTACCACATAAATCAATGTTGGCTTTACACCGAAAGAGCCCAAAAACATCGCTATCGCAACTTCATTTACAAGCGGAGATGTAATCAAAAAAGCAAACGTTACCCCCAAGGGTATTCCTCCTTTTACAAAACCGATAAATAAAGGAATAGACGAGCACGAACAAAACGGAGTTACAGCACCAAACAATGCAGCCAATAAGTACTGAAAACCATACAATTTGCGTGTAGCCAAAAAGTGACGCAATCGATCAATCGGAAAATACGCGTTAACAACACCCATCAACACACTAATCAAAAACAAAAGGATCAATATCTTGATCGAATCATAAAAAAAGAAGTTCACCGCCTCTCCCAGCCTCGATTCGGCCGATAATCCCATCAAGTTATACACCAACCAATCGGCAAACTTCTGTATCATATCTATAAATTTAAAAGATAATAAACTCCAACGCCGATAAATAAAAGGGCAATACTCTTATTCATCCAACGTTGCACTACCACCATTTTTTTATAAAACTCACCAATTCCAGACAAGCTATACGCAATGATCCATGCAATCAGAATCACCGGCACCCCCGTAGCCACGGCATACACCAATGGTAGCAAATAACCACCCGTTTCGGCAGCCGACAAAGGCATCAACATTCCGAAATAAAACAATCCGCTGGAAGGACAAAATGCTAACGAGAAAAGTATCCCCAACAACAGTGCCCCCCATTTCCCCCGGCTAGCACCCATCGTTTCTCCTCCGTTATATCCAAACTTAGGGAGATTGAGTCGATCGCCAAACAGCATAAACAACCCAATCAAAATAAGAGCGGGACCAATCAGCATCTCTCCATACTTCCCTATCAATTTTTGAAAGCCGTATATACTTGTTCCTTGACGCAAAAGAGGAATCAACACCAGTCCGATCCCGGTATACGTAATCACTCGGCCCAATGTATACAACAAGCCATTGAAAAAAACAGTATGCCTACTCTGAATGTCTTTACTGATATATCCTACAGCCGTAATATTGGTTGCCATCGGACAAGGGCTTATCGCTGTAAGCAGCCCCAGTAGAAACGCCGTCAGCAACGGCGTTGTACTACTATCCAGCATTGTTTGAATCCACTCCATAACCTTACTGATTGAGCTTATCAATAGCCTTTGTCAACTCTGCCTTAAACTCATCGCGATGATTCTTAGCATTTGCAAAACCCATCTCGGTAAGATTTACCACCGTACCCTCTTTTTCCAACATCAACGAAGCAAAAGCAACTTCATACTTGTCGGCAAGGGCTTCATTCTCGGGCAAAGAAATATCTACAACACGCAATACCACCTGCTCGCTAGCAATACTATCTACCACTTGCCTAGTTAGTTGCTCGATCGAATTGCACGTAATGCAACGTTGCTTTCCATGAAAATAAAGCACCTCTACAACACCCGATTTTGCGGCAGTTTGTGTCGTACTCTCAGCCGTTTTGTCTTTAGAGGCTCCGCCATTGCACGATAACAAGCCCACAGCGGCGATTACAATAAAAAGGAAACGCATCATAACTTATTTCTTTAGCAGTTCTTTTACTTCAGACAAAGACAACTTTTTACCACTCGATACCACCTTCTGGTCTATCACTAAACCCGGCAATCGCATCACATTGTATGCCATGATCTTCATCAAATCTTCTTCCTTCACCACAGAAGCCTCAATATTTAACTCTGCAACTGCTTGTTTCACGGTTTCGAAAAGGGTTTTGCAAGAAGCACACCCAGTTCCCAATACAATAATTTCCATACGATTTTAATTTTAAAGTTTATAATTTGTAGTTCGCAAAACAACGAACATATAGTATAAAAAAATAGTCGCTATTTATTGCTCGTTCGGGAAGTAGCGACGGGTATTATTGGCAACACGTACCAACAGTAGCATCACCGGAACTTCAACCAACACCCCTACCACCGTAGCAAGCGCTGCACCCGACTGCAATCCAAACAATGAGATGGCAACTGCTACCGCTAATTCGAAGAAATTACTCGCACCAATCATTCCGGCAGGAGCAGCAATCGAATGAGGTAATTTGGCAGATCGTGCCCACCCGTAGGCAACAAAGAAGATGAGTACCGTCTGAATAATCAACGGAATCGCAATCAGCACAATGTGCATCGGACTGGCAAGAATCGTTTCACCCTGAAAGGAGAACAAGATCACAAGCGTAAGCAACAGGCCGCCGATGGTAAACTTATCAAACTTCTTCACAAACACATGGTTGAAATAGTCTTCCCCCTTATGCTTGATTACCGTAACACGCGTAATAACGCCTGCTGTAAGCGGAATCACCACAAACAATACGACCGACAAGAATAGCGTATCCCACGGAATCGTCACACCTCCGATGTTGAGCAAGAAAGCAACGATGGGAGCAAAAGCAACCAGGATAATCAAGTCATTTACCGCCACCTGTACCAGCGTATATGCCGCATCGCCACGTGTAAGGTAGCTCCACACAAACACCATCGCCGTGCAAGGTGCCGCACCCAGCAAAACCGCACCGGCCAGATATTCATGTGCCAATGCCTCGGGAATAAATGCCTTAAACACCACAAAGAAGAAAAACCATGCAATGGCAAACATCGAAAACGGTTTGATAAGCCAATTGGTCACACAGGTGATCAAAATACCTTTCGGACGTTTACCCACATTTTTTACACTCTCGAAATCCACCTTGAGCATCATCGGAAAAATCATCAGCCAAATCAAGATTGCCACAGGAATCGAAACATTGGCATATTCAAACTTGCTCAGCAGCGCCGGAACAGCCGGCAGATACTGCCCTATCGCAATACCGACTACAATACACAAGGCTACCCAAAGCGTGAGGTATCGTTCAAAAAAGCCGATACCTCCCTTTACATCATTTGCTTCCATCACGATCCAATTCGGGCTTCATTTCATTGCTATACAATGCATAAAAACGCTCCTTGATCTCGTCGCGAACTCTGCGAAACTCACTCTCTACATACTCCGGAGTACCTGTCACGTGCGACGGATCGTCGAAGCCCATGTGCAAGCGATGTTTTACATCCCCTACAAAAGCCGGACACGCCTCGTTTGCCCCACCACATACGGTAATCACATAATCCCACTTTTCGTTTAGATACTTCTCTACCGAATCAGAAGTATGATTGCTGATATCGATGCCTACTTCTGCCATTGCTTTTACAGCTCCTGCATTTAACTTACCTGCCGCTTTGGTTCCGGCCGAATGTACATCCAGACGCTCGTCGAACGATTGCACAAAACCATGTGCCATCTGGCTACGGCAACTATTGCCGGTACATAGAATTAAAACTTTCATAAATAGAAATATTTGATGGTTAGATAAAAATCGGACAAAAGCATCAACAGCATCCTGTTGATTTTGTCTTCATCCCAAACAGTGCCGAAAACAGCTGCTGTGCAATAGCCCAGTTTTGCTTATTGATACAGTAGCGCACCTTAGGCGGCTCAATCTCTCCTTGTATCAATCCGGCATCTTTCAATTCCTTTAAATGTTGCGAAACCGTGGCCTTCGCAATAGGAAGTACTTCGTGAATTTCACCGAAGAAACAACTCTCTTGCTTCAGCAAAAATTCCAGGATCGCAATGCGCATAGGATGTCCCAGTGCTTTGGCAAAACGAGCAATCTGCTCCACATCATTCAAATTTGGTGTTGACATAATACAGTCTCATTATTGTTGTTCGCAAATCTACGAACAATATCTTTACAACAGCAAACTCAAAAGAAAAAAAATAATAATACACTCAAATAAAGTAAGCATGGTTCTTGCGCAAACCTTGCTTGCTTTGCGTAGAAACCTCATTAGGTTTTTAGAAAAACCATGCTTGTTTTTTATATAACAAAAGCACTTTATTCCACTGATTATTAGCCTATTATTTGTATATTACAGTATACAAATAATCTGAGAATATGAAAAACGACGAACTACCTTTTCGCATTCGGGCATATGCCTTTACCGAGTTGGCCCAACTCTATTTTATCGACAACACACCATTGATGGCTACCAAAGCATTGGGACGCTGGGTACATAGCACTCCCGGACTTCGCGACGCGCTTCTTGCCGCAGGATGGCGTCCGTACATGAAAATACTCCCACCCAAAGTTGTCGCTTGTTTTGTAGACCACCTCGGTGCTCCGTGACACAGAAGTTTGTCACTTGGATAAAGTTTGTCATTAAATGACAAACTTTTTTTATTTGATTCCACAACACATACACGCTCTTACTTACTACAATACAACACTTTACCACAACAACAAAACCTCTCTACACGCCAAGATTGTCAAAAGTTCAACATTTCAGGGGGTCTCTCCTTTTGTCTATCTCAACCATTACAGAGATGCCTGTCTACTTTATATACCAAACCTAATACCTTATTAGAATATAGTTAATATACTATACTTACTAATAAATAGACGAATGTATATAGGAATATATAAGAGGGATGACAATCTGGTAAACTTCGCAACATTTCCATACACAACCAACTACAATACAACACACTAGAGGTTTGTCATCAAGATTACCATTTCGATCATGTGACAAACCTTCGAGCATGTTGCAATCAACTATCTTATCCTACATGTATTCCATGCGGATACATACAGACCGATCATTCCGTTGCGTTTACTTTTTGGTACGAACCGTAACTTGGTTTTATAATTCTATTCTCCGACAACATCTTTGCCAGAAATCGGCTAGCCGAACTTGCCGATTTACCGATCTCCTTATACACCTCAAGCACATCTTTTTTGAGAAAAACATCGGGTAGTTTGGCTAGTATGCCATCAGGACCGTTGATCCCTTTTTTGAGGCTGCCCGAAAATTTGTCTTGCGCTTTGAAGCCCGAAAGCATCAGGCGGCTATGTTCCATACACACCCTACAGATGGCAAGCGCCGCCTCGAAGTCATTATCGTTGCAATAAATCTCATCGGTACGAATCTCACGTTCGGCTCGGCGCACAGCACTCAGCGTCATTGCCACACGATAGAATATGAGTCCGAGACGCTTTACCACACTGGGTTCGTTTTCGAAGCCAAAGTCTTGCGCGATGTCGAGCAGAGGTTCCATCTCATTATTGAAACGTCTCCATTGCAACTCGGTAAAATGAAACTGAGCCGGATGTTCGCGCGAGAAAAGAGCATATGCTGCCAAGGTTTCGCCCAAGTGTCCGTAATATTGCTTGAAGTTGACACGCTGCGACGATGGTGCCGGATTACACCAACCCTCGCGGGCACTAAAGGCATAGACACAAAAGCGACTGTAAAGACCGTTTTCGGCATTCCCCATAAGACGCTCAAACTGGTCTGGCGTACCGGTAACAAAAATAGCAAAGTGCGGATCGTCGATCTCCTCAAAACCATCTTTTTTGCCATCGCCACTGCGTGCCATCGAGATGCGTTCGTGATGAAAAGCTGCTCGAAGCAACAAGCTCAAATCGCCCCAATCGGTACTTTTATTGACAGATAAAGCATCAGCCTCTGTCTCAAGAACAAATGAACCCAAGCGTCCGTTGTGAACCACTTGTTTGATAAACATCGGTCTGCTGATATTGGCCGGCACCCAAGGCATAACCGAATTGGGCTCGATGGGTTCACGACTGGTATCTATAGGCTTACGATCGGCTTTCTGCTGTAGGCAATAAGCTTCATAGTCGGCTTTATCTTGCTTGTACTGCGCAAGTTTTCGGTCGCTCTCGGCTTTGATGATGCTTACATAATGACGTGCCATCTTAAAGGGCTGAGATGCCATATTCTTCCCATTGGCAGCCTTTGCCACAACAAAGAAATAGAGGTGCGGACTGTATTCGCAACCATCATACAAGCCAGTGATTCCGGGCATGCAGGCACTTACTACCGTAAGCGCAGATGCGAGCATGATATCGCGCTGCCGTGGGGTACGATGAGGTTTTATGGCATCTTGAAACAATTGTGGCAACCGATCGAAAACCGTATCGGGCAGATAAGGAGTGTACTCGTACAGCTCATCTCCCGTAGGTTGCGGTTCTGCTTGTACCCCCATACTTTTTGAGGTATCTGTAAGTTTTTGCAACTCTTGAGCAGCCAATTGAAGTCGGTTCGAATCTCTGCCAAAAAGCGTTTCGTTGCTGCTATAAGCACTACCAAAAGCAGAGATTACCTCACCGGGCTTGAAGGTTTCACTTCCATAGCGTTCTTCTGCCCAGGCTTGTGCTATGGGACGCGGAATACCACATTGGCATGCTTTGCAGGCAAACTTGAAGATATACAAATTGCGCTGCCCTTCCTTGAAGCAGGCTTTTGCTTCGAGGTACATGCTGAGGGCTTCGCAGCGTCGCCACTGCAAGGCGATAAAATCGTCGGCTATTTCGCCCAAGTTACCACCCTTTGTATTTGCCCCTCCACTACTCATGTGCAACTTGCGCATCACATGAGGCGGAATACCTGCGACCTCCCTCACATCCGCAGCCGAAGCAAGATCATTGCCAGGCAGAGAGTTATGGATGTTCGAATACGCTGCAACCGGAGGTGCTACATCGGTACGTGTTCCGATATGCGACAGATCGAGCGGTTGTGCATTGGCATTGTAATGAAGCTTTTCGCTGGAAAATAAAAAGCACAAACGTGACAGGTCCTTGCCGCTTTGATCTACAGAGAGATTCAGCAACGATTCGAAATATCGACTGGTATAGGCAAATACCTCCAAATGTTGTGAAGGGGCGTGATCGGTACGTACTACCACTTTTATCCCTCTGCCCGTAGGACTGGGCGCAGCCATCACCACCGAAGGTTGCTCGCGCAAGATGCGTAGGGCTGTTTCGACTTGCTCCGGAGTGAGCTTGTCGAAGTCGAGTACCAACAAGCCGCTCCCTGCTACGAGGTTTTTCATGGCATGACCTCCCCGAAACAATCCTCCAAACACCACGGCCGGCAGCGTGCGTTTGAGTCCATCGACTACATCTTTATCTCCCCTGCTTGCAGCAGCTTCAATTTGTTTAATCACCTGTATGTGCTTTGTTTCACCGGCACGCGCTCGTACCTCTTCTAACGTAACTTCTTGTTGTGCTTTCTGCATACAATTGGCAAAAAGCGACACTTTTCTCTGGTTCATAGTACTTGTTAATTAGGATAACGACCGCAAGGTAGTGCCATTGCGGCTCTCCCTCTCATCAACCCTAAACCAACCCTAAATAGCTCTGTATAAACAAAATAACGAATCACACAAACAAGAATTAAGCTTTTTACACAAATACAATAAACACCCATTATTAGAGGTATATTCATAAATAAAAGGGGTAAAAAGGCTCAAAAACAGTTGATCACAAAATAATAACGCCATTTATCTACAACTTTATTAACATTATAAACAATTATACACATCTAAAAGTATCCGCGCCACGTATTTGGTTTAAGTAAAGTAGATCGGAAGAGCACACGTCTGAACTCCA
>CAMTPD010000050.1 GCA_947074265.1 uncultured Porphyromonadaceae bacterium | reverse complement strand
AAACCGAAACTAACTAGTGAAATATTATATTTCAATTTACGTAACTAATTTAAAATACATAAGTAGACAGGAAAAAAAGTATCTAACAAGACTAAAATTAGTGCTACACCTTGCAAGCTTCAAATACCTCTTGCGACAAGAACAACTGAAAGCAAGCTTACGAAGTTCAGAAACCGCCTCAGAAATATCTCTATCGCGGCCAACAATGTGCTTGTTCTTATGGACAATAAAACGCTCTCACCCGAGGATCGATTCCAAAAAATAGAGAAAGAGCTCACGATGATCAAGACAAACGTTGAACTTTTACTGGGTTGGTTACCTAAATCATCCGTCAATGTACTGATGAACGCTCCTCTCTTTGAACGGATCAAACAGTTTCGTTCCGAAATGGCTCCAACGTATGCAGCTACACAAACTTTGAAAATAATCGATTTGTTTTTCGTAATGGAAAAAGACCATTCCCCGATCAATCTTGAAGAGCTCAAAAATGAGCTTGAAGGCAAGACCAAGAAAAGGCCTCAGGAGTAACAAAAAACGGCGAAGCCCCGGAGATAACCAATCTGGTCTCCGGGGCTTCTACTCGTATAAGACAATTAGCAATCTACGAATTCGCAGACTTATAAGTGGCGGTATAATAGCCATCTCCCCTTGAGAAACAAGCTATAAAATCCATATTTTGCTGAACCAACGTTTTTGCACGTTCAGAATCTCCTGTCGTATCAAACATCACATCGGGTAGAAGTTTATTCTGAACCAAATAATGACACAACTCGTCATCACAATCATCGTAGTTAAAAACAACCCCTATACCAGAATCTTCAGCGTCTTCTTTGCTATAGTAAGGATTATCGGGATGTTTGATATATACCGCCAAATCGGGAGCAACTACGATAGTGTTTTCTGCCCCCACAAAAACCACAATCTCAACATCGGACTCTATATTTTCGTCGATCTCGATATCATGCTTTTTCCCAAAGGCCTTTTCGAGTAATACATCTAAGGCTACACGGTCTTTTACAAATGCAATGGGAGAATTATTGTTCGCCTTCAAAAACTGTTCTTGCAATTGTATTTTTTCTTTACTTTCAGCGCTTTTCTGTTTAATTTTTGACATAACATTATCAGCGGCATCTTCTTCCATTTCACACATAAAACTATTCGAATACCATCTATTATTAAAAAACACCAAATCCGTACACAAGATACCGTTGGTAAATTCTGGACTAATCATAGAAAACAGACTTTTACTTACAGCAAAAGAATCTTCGCCTTCCAAGCTTTTCAAAATATGACTACCTGTAAGCTTTCCACAATATTTATAATAATTGGTTGGACGATAGTCTAACTCCTCAACACGTTTACGTAACAATGGCATATCTGAGATCATCTCAGCCAAATACACTTTAGCATATTCTGAGAAAGGTCCTATCGGAAACCTGAAGGAGATTACACCTTTTGCCATATGGTGAATAATCTGTTCTATTTTATTGTCGCTTGGATTGCTTTCTTTACATATTATTTGCGCAAAGTCTGCATACAAATCAGCTTTTCCAAAAAACAAATAAGTTGTTTGAATAAAAACTTGATACAAAGCCTTAAACAAATCGAAATCACGATAAAAAGACTCAGTACGATAAAACTGGTATGCCCGACTATTTTTCGACACGCCCTCGCCCACTTCTTCTAAAACACTATAAATCAAATCCGTCAAGACACAAACACGTTCATCTTCGGGGTTTAATATTGCATCATCAAATGTTCCGTCTTCTTCCATAATACCCATCCAAAGTAAAACCTGTAAGTCGACTTTATTAATCTTGTCTTCGCTATAATTCTCTTTATCTACTTCAAAAAACGGAAGCAAACGTCCGTACTTCTTCTTATGCAAACTCCGAAATGCGGCCCATATTCCGAGGCCTGAAACAACATCCTCTAAATAGGCCGTTGACAGTACCGCGACACTCTTTATAAATCCATGCTTCATGGACTCTCCGACTTCCGATCTCGCTACTTTGTTCGCAATTACTTTAGCAACGTTCAAATACTCCAAATCAATCTCATCATATTTGTCATACGGATGCAAAGCCATCCAGTCTCTCATTGGTATCATTACCTTTTTTTCTCTTCTTGGTACCATTATTATTCTCTGGTTAGTGAATGAAATTCTCATCTATCAATACTTTTTTATCCAAAGAACGACATTTTACATAGACATTTGTGTTAAAATTAAACAATTTAAAAGTTGTGTTTTTACACCATTACAAGGTCATAACCAACACCCACAAACACCATTAATTATCAACACATTAAACAAAACAAGAAACATAAAACCTCTAATCTATTATTTCATTCCTAAAATCTATACTATACCGTGAGTATACAGCATAACCACAGGAGTTATTCATAGATCTACCCTTTTAAAACAACACTTTGAAATGAACTAGAAAAGTGTAAAAACTCATTTTTATAACAACAACACCCGTATTACATTTACTCACATAATTAAACAAACAATTGTTAATCTTAATCATCAAAATACGATGAAACGAACACAATCACAATTCTCAATGCATTATCCTTTCTTGGAAAACGAAACCTATTCGGCTTTGTCGGCCCGTAGTAAATTGATCTTTCATGCCTGCTTTCAGCTCTGGACCAAACGGGGAGAAAAACCGGTCACGATCGACAAACACCTCAATCGGTACATCGCCCTGTTTATTGGCGAACACGCGTTCTCGGTAAGTTCGCTCAACCGAAAGATTTGGTTCTATTTCAAGAAGCTCGGTTTGTCAATCATAAATCGTAAAATAACGTTTGTTTTTGCCCCGGAATCCGACTCTGAAAACTCCGATTCGGTGTTTCCGTCACGGGAACAAAAAGGAACGCTACAGCAACAAAACGGCATGCCACGGGAACAAAGCGTTCTGTTTCAGGAACAAAGTGGCACGCCACAGAACATGCTACCGAAAGGATCAACATCCATACAAACACCTGTACATCACAACTTTAAAAGCGTAAGCGACATCAAAAAACGTCGTCGTTAATCATCAAATACTCAACATTTTTCGGCGTTATATATATACATATATAGTTTCCTGGCGGCATATATGTATCGATATATAACCCGAACCAAAAATCAATACAGACATGAGAAAGAAAGTATTCTTCGTAGACTCGAAAGAAACACACGAGTTGGTATTCAGAGCCCTCGGGGCCAAACGTTGCCTGTGTCCGCTATGCAGCCACACCCGCAAAAAGCGAAACGAATCTACCCTTTGCTGGGACCATACCAAAAATGTGGGGTATTGTCAACATTGCGGAGCGGTATGTGTATTGCACAAAGAACAATCGGAACAAGGGCAAACGTATACGCAACAGCCGGCACCGGAGCCAAAAATAGATCCTGCGGCACAGCATGCCCGACTTACCGGTCGGTATCCGCACCACAAACGCTCGCTGTCGTCCCATGCTATTGCGTGGCTTGAGGCACGCGGCATCGATGCCGAAGTGGCAAAGCGCATGGGATGTTTCAGCATTCCGATGGGGCACGACGACGAAGCCATCGCTTTTGTCTTCCGTCGCGACGGACTCGAAACCAACATCAAGTTCAGAACCTTGAAGGAGAAAGGCTATTTCTTCGCTACTTCGGGCGCGCTGATGCATCCCTACCATGCCGATGCCATCGGCAAGCACAACACCCTCATCATTACCGAAGGGGAAATGGACGCAATCGCTTGCGTATGCGCCGAATCTCCCAATACAATTGGGGTACCCAACGGTGCGGGATCGAAAAACATGGCATGGCTAGACACCTATGCCGAAGAACTGGCAAAGGTGGAGTTGTTTTACATCGCGGTAGACGATGACGAACGAGGACATGAGTTGCGAGAGGCCTTGATCGACAAATTGGGAGCAGAACGCTGCCGCATCGTAACGTACAACGGCCACAAAGATGCCAACGAGCTGCTGCAAAATGAAGGAAAAGAGGCACTCAAGGCTCAATTACAAAAGGCTTCGCAACCCGAGATCGCAAATACCCTTAATCTAGAGAATGAGTACGATAGCTTCGAGCAACTCTTTACCGAAGGAGGATTGAAGGGGTTGAAGATAGACATGCCCGAGATTGATGACATCGTGAGTTGGCGCACCGGTAGTTTTGTGGTCGTTACCGGTATTCCGGGACACGGCAAGTCGGAATTTATCGACTTCCTCACCGTTTCGCTCAACAGGCTTCACGGCTTCAAGACGCTATTCTTCAGTCCCGAAAACGATCCCGTGACCTACCACATGAGCAAACTGAGTATGAAAATATCGGGCAAGCGTTTCGGTACCGACTACATGACCCGGGAAGAACTGAGCCGTGTGTATACCGATATCAAGCAAAATTTCTTTTTCATCGATCCCGACTTGTACGACATCGATCAGATACTCGAAATCGCCACTGCGATGGTAAAGACTCATGGAATCAAGGTTTTTGTAGTAGATCCCTTCAATACGCTTGAGCTCAAAAACCCTGAAAACATCAGCGAAACCAACGTGATAAACCGACTGCTGGGCAAGTTCAAAGCCTTTGTTCGCAACTACAATGTTTCAATGATATTGTCGGCCCATCCGCGCAAAATGGATGTGCTTGGCAAGTCCGATGTGGCGAATCACCGCGAACCTACGCTGTACGACATCAGCGGATCGGCCAATTTTTACAACCGGTGCGATTATGGTATCATCGTGCATCGGGCCGACAAAGACGTGAAGGACTCAAAGGGGGATCGCAACTATACCAACATCACCTTTGAGAAGATCCGTTGGCGCGAACTGGGGCAACCAGCCTCGTGCAAACCGCGCTACAATTACGTAAACGGTCGCTACGACAGCATGCACAAAACGGCTGCCGAGTGGGACTATTCGTGGTGGGAAAGCTGTGAGCAGACTCCCTCTGAAACCTGCCGGCAAACTACCGACGATGTAAACGAGCATGTAGCCTGACAAAACATCTTGGAGAAGGCTTCGCGTCACGGCTCGCCCAAAAAGGTGACCAGACAAGCTACCATCCGGGGCGACAGCATCTTGGCATACGGTCGCCATCCGGTAGCTTCGAGGGCGGTTTGCAAGTCGCGTGTTTCACGAATCCATTTGCGAAGCATCTTGGAGGCCGATTGCGGAGCGATATCGGGACAATACAGCGAGGCGAGCTCTCCGAACGAATAGGCACGGCATGTAAATTCTCGGTCGGCATTTTTCATAACAGTCTGATTTTATTTACTTTAAATATAATCATAAAAGCATTTACTACCAAGCATTTCAGTCATTTATCGCACGCTCGGTGCGTGTTTTTTGTCACGTAGCGTGACTGATTTTACGCACGCTGCGTGGATGATTTTGCTCACGCTCGGTGCGTGATTTCATTCACGCTGCGTGCTTAATTCTCAATACATACAAATACGTAAAAAGAGAGACGAATACAGACGAACAGAGACAAACACGGATTCCCGCCCTTACCCCTGTCGTATCTTTGAAATGTGATCGGACAACAACGCCCCTTCACAACACATGTTTACCGAATTTATTCATCATTTAAAACACAAAAAATTATGTCGTTAAAGTACAAATTGATTTGGCGTAAAGACTTACGCAAAGACGCGGCGGCAGACGCCCGCCTGGTATACGGAGCTACCAAAGCTTCTCGCAAATACTCGTTCGAGGAGATGTGCAGCGAAATCGAAAGCACCTGTTCGGCCACCGAAGCCGATGTAAAGATGGTAATCAGTGCCCTTGTGACACAAGCAAAAAAAGCCCTCTTGCGTGGCGAAATCGTAGCCATCGAAGGCTTGGGTAATTTGCAAATGCGCGCCGGCAGTAAGGGTGTTGCCAGCGAAGAAGAGTTTAAGGCTCATTTGATGAAAAGACCGGTGATTCTGTTTCGACCATCCACCTCGTTGCTCGACCTGCGCGACAAGGCCAAGTTTGAAGCCATGGAAGTGGTTACAAAAACAGGAGATTGCGACAAGCCTCACTCGATCGACTAATTATTTTTCACCTTAAAATCAGAACATACCATGAATAAAAACACGACTCCTTTTACAGACAAAAAGACTCTTTTTGTTACGCAACTGCTTAATGCTGCCACTGAGGCGGGCAATATGTTCAACATCAACCCCTCCGTGATGCTGGCACAAGCTGCCATCGAATCGGGATGGGGTGAAAGTAACCACGCTGTTGTCAATAAAAACTACTTTGGCATCATTGCCTGTGGAAAACCCAATACCTATTGGCATGGTGGCAAAAGCACGGCAAACCGCCGCGGACTCTCGTTTCGCCGATACGACACGGCCGAAAATAGTTTTCTCGACTACGGTCGCCTCTTGCGAGCACAGTATCCTCGAGCGGCAAACGTGAGCCACTTTCCCGAAGCCTTTGCGCTCGAAATTTCATACAGTGCCTACATCTGCGATAAAAACGGAGACAACCGCGAACATTATCGCCGCATGCTCATCAGCATCGAAAAAGACATTCGCGAAATCATCGAACAGCAAGGTCTCTGCACCGAACAACAACGGGCGTAAAACTCCACAAGGCACGCTCATAGACTTCACCACACACATCCATCTAAAAAACGAAATGATATGAAAAAGCTAAAATCGTTCTTTGACATCCTTTGGGCACTACTCGCCCTACTCACCGGCCGATGCCCAAAAACAGCGCCACCCGGTCGCTGCCCGCTCGGGTAAAAGCCACCATCCGCCTACCGCCTGATCCGGTTTGCCCCCACCGGCAAACGTCAGGAAAAAACTCCCTGCTCCTTTTCGCGCGTTGCTCCCACAACCCCGACTAGCGAGTGGGGAGTTTGTTATTACCACACATCACATCAACGATCTAATAAAATGTTTGTTAATTCATTATGAACTTATTGCACGGTTACGAAATTAGTTTACATTTGCCTCATTACTTGTTAAACCGAATATCATATGAAACATAAAACGACCATTCCTCTCATTCTCCTCATCGGATGTATCAGTTGTAGTCAGCAAAAAAACAGTGGCTCTGCAAAAGAAGCAGGAGCTCCATACATCATCAACTTTGAGCAATGTATGGAAACGGAGCGGGCAATGAAAATATCGGAAATTGCTGATACGGTACGGTATTTAGAGTTGAAAACGCCGAAAGATCTCGTCATTACACGAATTAGAGATATTTTCCCAATAGAGAATGAGCTGATTATTTATACTAGAGACGGTGTTTTCAAATTTACGCAAGAAGGTGAATACATCAGACAAATTGGACGTACCGGTCAAGGTCCCGGCGAACATACGCTTGTCTTGGGTATAGATATAGATCGGATCAGAAGGGAAATTGTAGTATCTGATATCGGCAAACTTTTGTATTTTGACATGGATGGGAACTTCCTGCGAATGAAAAAGGGATATTTTAAATGGATTGGTGTTTCTGAATCGATCGTTTGGGGTTTGGATCATGCAGTTCATGTCCTTGAAAATATAGCAACTGCTATTAATGTTCAGGGAGATACCGTGGCATCTGTTCCTAATCCTAACTATGGAAAGAAAAGTCTGAATGAGGATGTTAGATCCAGTACTCCTATACTTCGTAAACCGTATTATCATTACAAGGGCGGTCTCTATATGAAGGGATCTTCCGATAATGATACCATTTGGCAGTTATCGGGAAAGAATCGAACTCGTCATGCAATTATAAATAAAGGAAAATACAAATTGCCCGCAGAATACAAGGCTTGGTATAATTGGGCTGATTATGAGAGATACGGTGCACATTATTGGGGAATACCTG
>CAMTPD010000049.1 GCA_947074265.1 uncultured Porphyromonadaceae bacterium | reverse complement strand
AGTCGGTCATTACGGTTGTATTTGAAGCTTCGAAAGAGGTACGTATGCCGATCTTGAACTCTACACTGATTATTGTAGTGAGTTTCGTTCCGCTATTCTTCCTTACCGGAATGGAAGGTCGTATGCTTGTGCCACTGGGTATTTCATTTATCGTAGCCTTGTTTGCTTCTACCGTTGTTGCATTAACGCTTACGCCTGTGCTTTGTTCTTATTTGCTTGGTAGCAGAAAAGAAGACAAGAAACTGGATAAAGAGCCCTTTGTTGCTCGCAAAGTGAAAGAGGTTTATGCCAAAATACTTGCTTGGGCAATGCATCACAAACGTATTGTACTTGGTAGTACTGCCGCATTATTTGTGGTTTCACTTGTGGTATTCTTCACATTGGGACGTAGCTTCTTGCCGGCGTTTAATGAAGGTTCGTTTACGGTAAACGTGAGTACGATGCCTGGTGTTTCGCTTGAAGAGTCGGACAAACTCGGTCGTATGGCAGAAGAGATCTTAATGACCATTCCCGAAGTACAAACGGTAGCTCGCAAAACAGGACGTGCCGAACTGGATGAACATGCCTTGGGTGTGAATGTTTCCGAAATAGAGGCTCCGTTTATATTGGAGGATCGATCACGGGATGAAGTATTGACAGAACTACGTGAGAAGTTTAAAGTAATTCCGGGTGCTAATATTGAAATCGGCCAACCGATTTCGCACCGTATTGATGCAATGCTTTCTGGTACTAAAGCCAATATTGCGATCAAGTTATTTGGTCCTGATCTGAATAAATTATTCTCACTGGGTAATCAGATCAAACAAAATATTGAAGGTGTAAAAGGTATTGCCGACTTGAACGTTGAGCAACAAGTAGAGCGTCCGCAATTGAAGATTGTTCCCAAACGAGATATGCTTGCCAAGTATGGTATCACCTTGCCGGAGTTTGCCGAATATGTAGAGGTAATGCTTGCCGGACAAACGGTTTCGCAAGTATACGAAGGCAACAAGTCGTTTGACCTTACCGTAAAAGTAAATGATAACTACAAAGATGAAGCTGAAAAGATCAAGAACTTGATCGTTGATGCAAACGGTCGCAAAATCCCATTATCGTATATTGCCAATGTGGAGTCTTCGACCGGACCGAATACAATCAACCGCGAAAACGTACAACGCAAGATTGTGATCTCGGCCAATGTAGCCGGACGTGATTTGCGTGGTGTGGTGAATGATATTCAAAACATCATCGACACGAAAGTGCAACTTCCAGAAGGGTATCACATCGAATACGGCGGACAGTTTGAAAGTGAACAAGCTGCTTCGCAAACGTTGATGATTACTTCCATCTTTTCAATTTTAGTCATTTTCCTTCTTCTCTTCAACGAGTTTAGGAGTGTTTCTCAATCGGCGGTAATCTTATTGAATCTTCCATTAGCTCTGATTGGTGGTGTGATCAGCATCCGTTTGAGTTCGGGTATTATCAGTATTCCGGCTATCATCGGTTTTATTTCGTTGTTTGGTATTGCTACCCGTAATGGTATGCTGCTGATATCGCATTACAACGATTTGCGCAAACGTGGTCACGACTTGATGCAATCGATTATGATTGGTTCGCTCGATAGATTGAATCCAATCTTGATGACTGCTCTTACTTCTGCGTTGGCTTTGATTCCGCTTGCACTGGGTGGAGACTTACCGGGGAATGAGATCCAGAGTCCGATGGCTAAAGTAATTCTGGGCGGATTGCTCAGCCCTACGCTGCTCAACGGATTGATTATTCCGATTGTTTATTATTTGTTGAATAAGAAATACAGTAAGGCTTGATATATGAGAACAATTATAGCTTCTTTCCTGCTTCTGCTTGCCGCTTCGGCAGCAGAGGCTCAAAATACAATCTCGGATGTGCTACAGAGTGTGGCACAAAACAACCGTTCGCTTCAAGCGAATGCACAACTGACCAAAGCATTGCGCGAGGGGGCTTATGTGGGTAATTACTTGCAGAATCCAACTGTGCAATACGACTACTTGTTTGGTTCTCCGTCGTCGTTGGGTAAAAGCGGCGAGTTGACGGTTTCGCAAGCGTTTGACTTCCCTACCGTGTATTCGAATAAGAATAAGCTCTCTAAATTGAAAGAGCAGGAATACAATGCTCAGTCAAATGAGTTTAGACAAAACATTCTATTGCAAGCAAAACAGGTATGCATCGATCTGATCTTCTTAAAGCAACAACAGCAAATGCTAAAGGAAAGACAGGAGAATGCGCGCCAACTTGCCGAATTGTATGAAACACGTTTTAAGAATGGCGATGCCAATATCTTGGAGAAAAACAAGATAGAATTGGAGTTTCTCAACATCAAGACAGAGGCTAATTTGAATAAAGTAGCTTACGATAACAAGATGGAAGAGTTGCGCAACTTGAATGGTGGCGCGGCAATTGATTTCAATCTTACGCAATATCCCGATTCGTTTGCTTTGCCAAGTAAGGAAGAGTTGCTGCTTGAAGCAACCGGTGCTAATGCATCACTGATCGCATTAAAACATGCCGGGGATGTAGCTCGCAAACAAGTTGCTGTAAACAAAGCGTTGGCTTTGCCTAAGTTTGAACTTGGTTTCAGACGTGACTTTGGGAAAGGAGAACAATTTAACGGTTTTACAGTGGGTGTAAGTATTCCTCTTTTTGAGAATAAGAATACGGTAAAGAGTGCCAAATCGCAAGCTATGTATACAGATATGCAGTTGCAAGCAATACAGAGCGATGTGCAAAGTCTGCTACTACAAAACTTACAACAGGTAGAAACCTTGAAACAATCGATGGATGAGTATGCAAAAGCTTTGAGCTTACAAAACAACGAAACGCTTCTCAGCAAAGCTTTTCGTGCCGGAAATATCTCGTTGATTGAGTATTTTATCGAGCTTTCTACACTGTATCAAAGCCGACAAAATTACTTGCAATTGCAAAATCAATATCAGAAAGCAATGGCTGATATTTACAAATACAAATTATAAACATCTTAATTGTATGTCTGCTATTCATTCGTTGTGGACCATTGGTCATTCGACTCATTCGCTAGAAACGTTTATAGAAATGCTTCTTTCGTTCAACATCGAAGTGGTGGCAGATGTACGTAGTCTGCCCGGCTCGAGAAAGTTTCCTCAGTTTGATCAAGAGAATCTGATTGCAAAACTTCCCGAGGCGGGTATTCAATATATCTATTTAAAGAATCTGGGCGGCAGACGCAGAATGCGAAAGGATTCTGATAATACAGGATGGCGATCGGTTTCGTTTCGTGGCTATGCCGACTATATGGAAACGGATCAGTTTAAAGCCGGAATTGCAGAACTGGAACAGATAGCCTCGCAAAAGCGCACTGCGATTATGTGTGCCGAAGCTGTATGGTGGCGTTGCCATCGTTCGCTTGTTTCGGATTATATGAAATGGAAAGGTTGGCAGGTATATCATATTATGGGAATAGGACAAGAAAAGGAGCATCCTTATACAGCTCCGGCTCATATCATCAATGGCCAACTCTCTTACAAGAAGGTTGAATAATAAAAAAACCGTTACGACTATTCTTTATCGAAATAGCTGCAACGGTTTTTTTCTAACCTGATATGTGATGAATTTTTTATTCGAATGTAATTTGCTTTAATGTATAATCAGCTTCTGATGGAGTTGGTTCTCCGCCTTCTCCTAACATGATCAATTGATCATTACGAAGCTCATATACACCTTCCAGATCTAAACCTTTGTATAATTGATAAACAATCGCATTAGGATCTTTAGCTGTCCCTTTTAGTGTTGTCCAATTACCCTCGGTGATGAATGTCTCATTCTTGCCATCATTTGCTCCCAAATAAGTATTGGATAGTATGAATAAACCTTCGCTACTTCCAGGTTTATTAAATAGGGCAATTCTACTACGAATGCCTTGACAATCGGCACACGGCAATGTTCCTTCGAAATGGCGAATATCTTGATCGTAATAGATGTGCTCGTATTCTCCTTTCTTTACAACTAACTCTCCGTCGCGAACGCGAACAATTTTCATTGTATCTGCAAACTCAACATCAGTAGTGCCTCCGGTAGTAACACCAAACAGAATAAGATTTCCATTTTTTTGCTCCCAGTTGGTATACTCTAGGTTTGCCATGTTTAGAGATGCTGCCTTACTCAATGTGTCGAGTATGAATCCTTGCATCACTCCTTGCGGTGTTTTTTCAACCCAAGCTCCTTCGAGCTCATAATTTACTTGTTGTGCTGTTTTGGTTGTGCATGATATACTCATCAACAATGCGCACAACGATACGAATAGTACATTAAATTTCATGCTTGTCCTCTTTTAATAAAAAGAACAAGCATGAATGATATGTTGTTTAAATTTATGTAAACAAAATACGATTATCCGAAGATAGCTCGGAACAAGTCGCTACCATTTGCAAAGATCAATAGGCCGAACAAAAGCACCATACCAACCATTTGCGCGTATTCGATAAACTTCTCGTTTGGCTTACGACGTGTAATTACTTCATAAAGTAGGAATAATACATGTCCTCCATCGAGCGCAGGAATAGGTAGAATATTCATTACCCCTAGCATAATCGACAAGAATGCGGTCATACTCCAGAAGGCATACGCATTGAATACTTCAGGGAATAGCTTGGCAATGGTACCGAAACCTCCTACACTTGATGCGCCTTCTTTTGTAAATACATACTTAAGGTCGCTCACGTAACCTGTTAGTTTGCCAATTCCCATCTTAATACCTGCAGGGAACGACTCAAAGAAACTGTACTTCTTTACTGCTACGTCGAAGACTTCGTTCATTGGTTTCATATAAATACCCATGTGCCCAAGAGAATCTAACGTAACCGGAATTACAACATACTGATCGTTACGCTCAAGCTGAACGTCGACAGTCTTTGATTTATTCTGTAAGAATTGCTCTTGTACATCCAAAATACTTGGCGTTGGTACCTGATTGATTGCAACGATACGGTCGTTCACTTCGAGTTTTGCAATTGCTGCCGGTGAGTTTGCTACAACTTCGCGAATCTCCATTGGTACAATAAAGTTTGCAAAACCTTGTTTGTCACGGATCAACTGTTGCATAAAGTCTGCCGGCATATTGATTTTTACGTCTTTGCCATCACGAAGTACTGTTACTTCTTTTGCTTCTGCGACCTCACGAATGGTTGCTTCACCAAAACGCTCTAGTGGTTTTCCGTCTGCTGATACTAAGATATCACCGTTTTCAAATCCAACATTTCTTGCAGTCTGACTAAACTCCATCCCAAACTTTGCATTGCTCAACGGAATATAGCTTTCTCCCCAAGCAAAAAGAATCATCGAATAGATAAAGAAGGCCAGTATAAAGTTCATTACTACACCGCCTACCATAACTAACAAACGTTGCCATGCCGGTTTGGAACGAAACTCCCAAGACTTTGCCGGCTGTGCCATTTGCTCACGATCCATCGATTCATCGATCATTCCCGAAATCTTTACGTATCCTCCAAGAGGTAACCATCCGATTCCGTATTCCGTGTCGCTATTTTTAGGTTTGAACTTGAATAGAGAAAACCAAGGGTCGAAGAATAGATAAAACTTTTCAACTCTGATTTTAAATATTCGTGCAAATATAAAATGCCCAAACTCGTGAATTAGCACAAGTAATGAGATGCTGAGAATGAGCTGTAGTGCTCTGATTGCAATTACTTCCATTTATCTTTTAATAAATTTGATTTCAGAATAATTCGCGAGCAATACGACGCGCCATGGCATCGGTCTCGACGTAATCTTCATACGAAGGGTTCTCAATATAATCGGCTTTTTGCATGGTTTGTTCAATCACATCACTCATTTGCAAAAATCCAATTTGATCTTTTAAGAAAGCATCAACAACGATTTCGTTTGCCGCATTAAGTACACATGGCATGTTTCCACCTGTTTTAATTGCTTCATACGCAAATGCTAAATTTCGGAAACGCATCATATCCGGTTGCTCAAAGGTAAACTCATTGTATTGCGTAAAGCTAAGACGTGGAGCTTTGCATTTGAGACGTTGCGGGTATGAAAACGCATAACGAATAGGCAGTTTCATATCAGGCAATCCGAGTTGTGCTTTTATTGAGGCATCTTCAAACTCAACCATTGAGTGAATGATGGATTGAGGATGTACTACGACTTCAATTTGTTCGGGTTTGACATCGAAAAGCCATTTGGCTTCTATCATTTCAAAGCCTTTATTCATCAACGTTGCTGAGTCTATCGTAACTTTTGCACCCATATCCCAGTTGGGATGTTTCAATGCTTGTGCTTTGGTTACATGCGCCAGCTCTTGCAATGAGGTGGTACGAAACGGACCGCCCGAAGCTGTAAGCAAGATACGCTCGATGGCGTTATTCCATTCGCCTGCCATACATTGAAAGATCGCAGAATGTTCTGAGTCGACAGGTAAAATAGGCACTTGGTATTCGTTTGCAAGTTGAGTGATTAATCCGCCTGCTACAACAAGTGTTTCTTTATTTGCTAATGCAATTGCCTTCTTTGCCTTAATTGCCGAAATAGTTGGCTTTAAGCCGGAATAACCTACCATTGCTGTAAGAACCAGATGAATAGGTCCTGCTTGTACAACTTGCGCAATAGCTTCTGAACCTCCCCATACTTTGATAGGTAAATCCTCTAAAGCTTCTTTTAACTCCGGATATTTTTTTTCATTCGCAATTACAACTACTTCAGGCATAAACTCGCGAGCTTGTCTGATAAGTAGATCTACATTATTATTGGCTGTTAGTGCGTATACTTCAAATAAATCGGAGTGTTCTTTTATAACCTCCAACGCCTGGGTTCCGATAGAACCTGTAGAACCCAGTATTGCGATTTGTCTTTTCATACAAAATCTGTTCTTTAAAAAGCGATATATTCTTCGGGGTCAACCGGAGCTCCTTTATACCACAATTCGAAATGAAGGTGAGGTCCTGTCGTTAATTCGCCGGTATTTCCTGCCAAAGCAATAGCTTCCCCTGCGACAACATGATCTCCCATTTTTTTTAATAACTTATCGTTATGCTTGTAAATTGATATAAATCCGTTTTTGTGCTGCACCTGAATTATATTTCCGGCATTCGCATCAAAACCTGTATATACTACCGTGCCTTCGAGTGTAGCCAATACACTCTCTTTGGGTGATGCTGCAATGTCTACACCATAATGTTTGATTGCTGCATCAAATTTTGAAGAAACAAGTCCACTTACCGGTTTGTAAAAGAATATTCCCTCTACCGGCACCTTTGCTGGTTGTAAGACTGAGAGGTTGTATTTCTCCTCTTCTTCAAACTTCTTCACGAAATCTCCTTCTTTTTCTCCCTCCGGAATATTAAAGTCGGACTGAACTAGTGTTACATCTTTTATATCTTGAATGGAGTCTATTTCCATATCTCCTCTTAAGATCGCGGCCACATTGTTTAAATACAATGATTGCTGATCGAGAGCTTGTGCTAAAGAATCGGCTCGCAAAGCATTCGTCACAATTTCTTTTCTCACTTCTACATCTAGGTATCCCGGTAAGTAGTTACGGATTGGTGTTGTAATAATTATTGTTGACGTTATTACAATCACTAGAAAAATAACCAGTGCAATCACTAAAAATACCGAAAGTTGAGAAAGTCTCAATGAAAAGACTTCTTCTAGTGTATTCTCATTTAAGAAAGAAAGTTTGTATTTAAAGCGAATTCGTTTCCAAAATGAATCCCTTTTCGTATACTTCTTTGCCATATCGATTGTTTATACACAATATTTCATTAGACTATATAGATAAAAGTCCTTCTGGTAAAACCATTAGCATTTG
>CAMTPD010000048.1 GCA_947074265.1 uncultured Porphyromonadaceae bacterium | reverse complement strand
AGGATATCAAAACCTAACGAATGGAGCAGAATACATTCGAGCCATCAAACCGGAGGCTCGCGTGATGATCGATAGTGTTTGGTACAATGTAGGAGGCCTGGAAGGACAACCCGAATGTTCGTATCTGCTCGAAGACTGGTACAAAGACTTAGACGCAAACACATCGGCCTTTACATTGACTGACGTCGAAACCGGTAGTCCGCTTATGCGCTATCCGTGGAAACAGAAGTTTAATGCCGTAGAAGCAGAATGGCCTGCAAAAGGATTGCGTGTGGTAATGAAATACAAACCAACCTTTGCGATGGACGCTGTAAAAGACTTGGAAGTGCAAGTAAACTATGAAATCTATCAAGGACTTCCGGTAGTTGTAAAGTGGGTAGAAGTTGTAAACAACGGAGACAAACGCGTTGTGCTTAACGACATCGAAACCGAACAACTGGCAATCAATCAAGACCAAGTATCACGTATTCATGTAGAGAGCGACTTCTCTTTTGCGCTTGTAAACGGAAGTAAAAACGGAAGCGCACTCATGCACTTTGTCGGTGAGCCGAAGATCTATCATTGTGGCGAATCAACTACCCGTTGGCTTATTGATTCCGAATACAATACCTGGGCATCACACAACCAAGCAGAAGACAATTTCCTTGACTTTCCTCACCACAACTTATTGGTAAGTACCTTGCCTGTAGGTCCCGATGTATATGTAGACAAGATGAATCCGTTTAAGTCGTTCCTTACCTTCGAGTTGCTGCAAGACTCCGACGATCGCGAGCGCAAAAGTCTGGGCCATCGTCGCATGTATAAGAAATTGGCACCGCAAGTAACCGAGTCGCTTATCTCGGGAGGTATTACTTCGCACGACGAGAAAGAACTGAAAACCTTTATAGATCAAATGGCAGAGCTCGGACTCGAGCGTCTTGACATCATGGCATGGCCGGGTATCAGTCACGACAATCTGGACGAAAAGTATGTACAACATTGGAAAATGATTGCCGACTATGCCAAAGATCGTGGTATCGCAATGGGTGGATATGAATTGCAGATTGCATCGCGAGGCAGAGGAGCAGAGGTAGACTGCATCAGTCCCGAAACCGGCAAACCGGGAAGCTTGTTTGGGCAGAGCGTTTGTGTGGCCAGCGATTGGAAAGATACTTATTACGGAAAGATGTGGGAGTTTTTTGACAAAACAGGCTTCAAAACCTACAACATGGACGGGCCTTACCACGGAGATCCGTGTGCCGCAACCAACCATAAGCACCACCGAGGGATGAACGACTCGCAATGGGAACAATGGAAAGCGCAAGTAGAGGTAATCCACGAACTGCAAAAGCGTGACATGTACGTGCCAATTCCCGATTGGTATTTCCTAAACGGGCAAAGTGCTACCGGTATGGGTTACCGCGAAGCAAGTGCCAACCTTACACCACAGCAACAACAACTGTTGGCTCGCCAGTATATTTACGACGGTACTTGGCATAAACTTCCTACAATGGGATGGATGACACTGCAATTGGTAGGCTTTTATACCAACGATCCGCGTGTAGGACTCGAGCCGTTGTGTGAAAACCTCGACCGTTACGAATCACAATTGGTACAATTCCTTAGCAGTGGTGCGCAACTTACCATTCGCGGCAAGCGCTTGTACGATACACCACAAACGAAACAAATGGTTTCGAAATGGATCAATTGGTACAAACAATACCGTGAGATTCTGAATTCGGAGATTATTCACGTAAGCCGTCCTACCGGTAGAGACTTAGACTGCATCATGCACGTGAATCCGTTTATCAACGACAAAGGAATGGTTGTGGTTTTCAATCCAACCAATCGCACCATCAAGAAAGAGTTGCGCTTGCCTTTGTATTATGCCGGCCTTAAAAACAAAGCACAAGTAACGGGAGCCGATGCAAAAACAGTAAGCTATACACTCAACGACAAACAAGAGATGCTTCTTCCGGTAGAAGTAAAACCGGGCGGAACCACTTGGTTTGTGATCAAATAACACTCAAAGAATACACTATAATCTAAAATCATGAGAAAGAAGTTTTGCGTTACCATATCGGCTCTATTCCTGAGCGGTATGGTAATGACAGGCCAAACGGCCGATTATCCGTTTCGTAATGCAAGCCTGCCTACAGAGCAGCGTATCGCCGATTTGATCGGTCGCCTTACCATAGAAGAAAAAGTAGAGTTGATGAAACATGCTTCACCGGGTGTGGAGCGACTTGGTGTTCCTGCTTATAACTGGTGGAATGAAGCGCTTCACGGAGTAGCTCGTACCAAGGAAAAGGTAACCGTGTTTCCACAAGCTATCGGTATGGCAGCAACCTTCGATGCGCCGGCTTTGCAAAAGATGGGCGATATTGCTTCATCAGAAGGTAGAGCTATGTTTAACGAAGACCTGAAGAACGGCAAAACGGGAGAGATTTACCGAGGGCTTACCTATTGGACTCCGAATGTCAATATTTTTCGTGACCCACGTTGGGGACGCGGACAAGAAACCTACGGTGAAGATCCGTATTTGACTTCGATGATGGGGGCAGCTATCGTGCGCGGTCTCGAAGGCGACGATCCGTATTATCTCAAAGCTGTAGCTTGTGCCAAGCACTTTGCGGTGCATAGCGGTCCCGAGTACAACCGTCATACGTTTGATGCACGTGCCAATGCTTACGATTTGTGGGATACGTATCTTCCCGCATTCCGTTATTTGGTAACGAAAGCCAATGTACACGGAGTGATGTGTGCCTACAATCGTTTCGAAGGAAAACCTTGTTGCGGTAACGATAAACTAATGGTAAACATCTTGCGCAATCAATGGGGCTTCGAAGGATACGTTACGTCAGACTGTTGGGGTATCAAAGACTTTGCCGCACACCATAAAACACACGACAGTCATACTTCGGCTGTAGGGGATGCTTTACTTAGCGGAACCGACCTTGAATGTGGCGATTTGTATCAGCAGTTGGTGCAGGCCGCGGAGCGTGGTTTGATTTCGGAGCGTGATATCAACGTGTCGCTAACTCGTTTGTTTACCATTCTATTCAAGTTGGGCATGTTCGATCCGGCAGGCAAGAATCCGTATTCTACCATTGGTCGTGAGGTAATCGAGAGCGATGCGCACAAAGCACACGCTTACGAGATGGCGCAAAAGTCGATGGTATTGCTCAAGAACTACAACGACGTATTGCCACTTGATAGCAAAAAGATCAAACGCATTGCCTTAGTCGGTCCGAATGCTGATAATGCACACGCACAGTTGGCCAATTATTACGGTGTGCCGAGTGAGAACATCACTCCGCTGATGAGCTTGAAGAAGCGTTTCGGAAACTCCATGCAGATTGATTACATAGCAGGTGTTGGTATTGTTGATACCTTAAAGAATGCACCTTCGTTTGCCGAAGTGGCAAAACAGGCAGCACAAGCTGACGTGATTGTATTTGTGGGTGGTATCACAGCCGACTATGAAGGGGAAGCTGGCGATGCAGGAGCAGGAGGTTACGGTGGTTTCGCAAGTGGCGACCGCACTACAACTGCACTTCCGCACGTACAAACCGATTTGATGAAGGCGTTAAAGCAAACGGGCAAACCGCTTGTATTGGTAAACATGTCGGGTTCGGTTATGAATTTCGACTGGGAAAGCCAGAATGCCGATGCAATCTTACAAGCTTGGTATGGCGGACAAGCAGCCGGTGATGCCATTGTAGATGTATTGTTTGGTGCATACAACCCGGGCGGACGCATGCCGCTTACTACATACATCAGCGATCGAGACCTTCCTCCGTTCGAAGATTACTCAATGAACAACCGTACCTACCGCTATTTTGACGGAGCAGTTCGCTATCCGTTTGGCTACGGACTCAGCTATACGACATTCGGTTACAAGAATCTTGCTGTTCCTGCTAAGGTAACAACCGGAAACTCGATCGAAGTAAGCACAACCGTAACAAATACCGGAAAGCGCGATGGCGACGAGGTAGTTCAATTGTATGTGATGCATCCGCAAAACAGCAATGAGCGCACACCTATCTGCGCGTTAAAGGGATTCCAACGTGTGCATTTGCGCAAAGGCGAAAGCAAGAAAGTAACCTTTACACTCAGTCCCGAAGAGCTTTCGTTGGTAAACAATAAAGGAAACCAAGTGATGCAAGCGGGCGATGTACAGGTGTATATCGGTGGCGGACAGCCTCACAAATCGGATGGTGTGATGGGACAAACCATCATTGAAGGAACTCCTTACCAGGTATTCTAAGCAGAAACCAATAAACAAAGCAGATCTTATAAAACAGATAAGATATGAGAAAGACCTTATTTCTATCCATGATTATATGTTCTCTGGCCGGGCAGAATCTTTCTGCCCGCTCGGGGATCAAAGCACAAATCAATCCTTCGCCTGCAACCTTTTGCAATCCGATCAATCTAAACTATCGGTTTATGATTATCCCCGATGGAAAAGGTGTACGCGAGGCAGCCGATCCGGTTGTAACAGAGTTCAACGGCGATTATTACCTGTTCGCTTCCAAGTCGGGCGGTTATTGGCACACGAAAGACTTCAACAACTGGACGTTTGTTCCGATAAAAGAGCCGGTACTACCTATCGAAGACTATGCTCCGGCTACGTTTATACACGAAGGATACCTCTATTATGCCGGATCTACTCACGGTTATACCATGCTGTATCGTTCCAATGATCCGAAGAGCGGAACGTGGGAACCGGTAAAGAAGATCTATACGTACTGGGATCCGGCCTTCCTGATCGAAGGAGACAATCTGTATGTATATTACGGATGTTCGCCTACGGCACCGATCAGTGTAATCACCATCGATTTGAATAAGCTGGAGACCAAGGCCGAGGCGATTGATCTTTTCAACAGCGACAAAGAGAACCGAGGATGGGAACGTACAGGCGAATTCAATGAATTGGAGCGTCGCCCATACATCGAGGGTGCATGGGTTACACCGCACAACGGTAAATACTACCTGCAATATGCGGGGCCGGGAACGGAGTGGAAAACCTATGCCGATGGTGTTTACATTGGTGATACGCCAACCGGACCGTTTACATATATGAACAACAGCCCGGTCTCATTTAAACCAACCGGCTTTATCGGCGGGGCAGGGCACGGATGTTTGTTTACCGTAGACAATGAACTGTGGAAAGCAGCAACCAATGCCATCACGGTGCAACACATGTTTGAGCGACGCATATCGCTTTATCCGTCGGGAATCGACAAAGACGGTGTGATGTACACCAACACATATTTGGGCGACTATCCAAGCTATTTGCCGGGCAAAGAACCCAAAGGTAAGCGTCCCGACTGGAACATCTTGTCGTACAAGAAACCGGTAAAAGTGTCGTCGGTATTGGAGAACTTCGAAGGCGGTTTGGCCGCTGATGAAGATGCACGTACCCATTGGGTGGCACAAAGTGCCGATGCGGGCGAATGGATGCAAATGGATTTATTGGAGCCGTGCAGCATCAATGCCATTCAGGTAAACTTCGGAGAGTACAAGTCGCAACTGGCAGGGCGCGAACAGCCTTCGTACCAAAGCTATGTACTCGAGGCTTCGGCCGATGGAAACGAGTGGTCGGTTATTGCAGACAAAAGTAACAACAAGGCCGACGTTCCGCACGATTACATTGAGTTTGTGAAGCCATTCAAAGCTCGCTACATCCGCCTTAAAAACGTAGCTTATACTTCGGCTCCATACTTTGCCGTACGCGATTTGCGTGTATTCGGAAAGGGCAATGGCAAAGCACCGCAAAAAGTAAGTACGGTACAAGCCAAACGCAACGAAGCAGACGGCTGCAAAGCAACCGTGAGTTGGCCGTCGGTAGCAGGGGCGCAAGGCTACATCATTCGTTACGGTATTGGCAAAGACAAGTTATACAACTCGATCCAAGTAGCCGATGCTAATACGTACGACTTAACAAGTCTCAATGCCGGCGTTCCGTATTTCTTTACCGTAGATGCCTTCAATGCCAACGGCATCACCAAAGGAACGGCAGTTACGGCAATCGATTAGCGTTTTCGTTTTTTATTTATTCAATAAGTCAATGTTACCTTCGCGTGCAGTGTTTCTCTCAAGAACATTGCCGCGAAGGTTTTTTCTAACTTTTGTATGCTGTTATTCGTTTTATTGCATTTTAATACTAATATAACAAGTTTGTTATCTGCCATCCCCGTATTTTCCATTTGCATTTCATCCAATACAATAAATATTGAGTCGTTTTTTACATATGTTGGCCAAACATATAAGTATTGCCCAGACATATATATAGGAAACCCATTATTTTCATTTGGTGAGCTAGCGATATTTCTGTAAAGTAGTTTGTCGTTTTTGATGGAGTAAACTTCAGAATACATATTATTTTCGTAGTAGTATCTATAAAATAGATAATCTCCTACAACATAACTATAATCTCCCCATATATAGTTATATCTTTCTTTTTTTCTTTTTATATCATACATTATTTCATCAGGAATTGTGTATTTCCCTTTGTCGAGATAGATGTGAGACTTGAGTTTATGATTTTCGATTTTGCTTAATAAATTGTCTTTGTATAAGTAAGCAGTATTGTTGTAGATGTTTACGTCGAAGATTTGATTTAGATCTTTTTTTTGAAAATCATTTCTTTCGATAGGCTCTATTCCTGTAACGTATGTCCAATTTGAGTCATAAACACCAAAGCGATAATGAGAAAACTGATTAAAAGGGTTATTGTGAGTGTAAATTAGATTATTATACAATTCGATTGAGGATATAGAATCGTTTTTTATTGAATTAATAAACTTTCCGTTGAGATCATAATGTATTATTTTTTTACTATTGCCACATAGTATTGCTATCTGCTTTGTTGAATTATTTAGAAACGCATCGGAGATATTTAGATACTCTTCACCACTTGACCCTTTGTGGTTGATTAGTGTCGTGCATTTACCGGAAATGGTATTAAATATACATAGTTTGTCATTATCATTAACAGTAATATGGTCACTGCTATAATCGACGATAGATATTTTACCCGCACCCAATAATGTTAGATCATTACTTTCGAGCAAGAATATGTCTTGTATAGAGAATGCAATCGCAGAGTTTTCCTCATTAATATCGTCATTGGGCGAGATTGTAATAATGTATGGAGCATCTGTGATCAAAGGTGTCGAACACGATGCAAATGATAATGCCCAACTTAGTAATCGTATTTGTATAATTGGTCTTTTCATTTTCTATTAATTATAATATCCAAAGCATTACTTTCTGGGGATTGATAATATGTATTAATAACTTTGCCCTTCTTTAACTCTAATATGCATGGATAAATTTTATTATTCTGAGGATATGCGTCCATAACAATATTGGCTGTATCCAATACCGTGTTATAAGATGAGTTTATTCCTTTCATTTTAAGCTCTTTTGTCGAAATGATATTGAAAAAAATATATTTTATATTGCTCAATTCTTTATTATTTAAATAAAAGTCTTCAACGCCTAGTATGCATCCACTACATCCTGCAGATGGTATGATTACTATAAAATCTGTATTTTGTAGATCTGCGTTGTTATAGACTTTGTTTATGACGTTATTGAAAGCTGCATTTTCATTACATGAATATAATGTAAACATCAATATAATTGTGACTGTTATTTTGAGCATAGTTGGTATATTTTATAACTTAATTCATTATCATTTGTTGTATATGGAATATGCAACCCTTTTTTTGTTATGAATGATCCATAGCGATATACAGGATTATAAGTTTTTATCTGTTTTTCACCAAATATGTTAAATTCACGATCTACGATGATAACATTCAACCCTTTAGATCGGAA
>CAMTPD010000047.1 GCA_947074265.1 uncultured Porphyromonadaceae bacterium | reverse complement strand
CTACACCAGGACGTACACTCTTTCCCTACACGACGCTCTTCCGATCTTATGATGTAAATAGATGGGAGCTTGCCAAATCAGCTGCAAAGGCTGTGATTGATTTTAAAGTGAATGGAGAGAATCGATATTCGCTTTATGAGCAATATGGTGCAAATGACTTCAATGATGATGGTGAACAGGATCGCAATAACTCAAAGGTGTATTCTCGCTTATGGGATATGTATCATGATATGCGCTCCTTTCAAACTGAAGCAGTCTGGTTTGTTACAAAGGATAAATGGGAGGCTTGGCAAGGTGATGTTTATCCACCTTCGGCCGGTGGTAGTTCTCGTCAGATGCCTTTGCAAGAGCAGGTAGACGAATACGAGTATGTCGGTCCGGATGGTTATGGATATCCGGTATATGCCGAACGGGCAAAGGCTGACGGTTATGATGATGAGAATCCGTATGAGGGTATTAAAAGGGATCCTAGAATGTATCGTGACGTAATTTATCATGGCGCAACGTTTAAAGGTAACAAGATTAATCTGGCAGACGGAGCTGATAAATTAGGTGCAACAAATTCTACAACGACAGGATACTTCTTACGTAAGTTTTTAAAAGAATCGTGGAACAGAGATAAGTCGTTTGCTATCTCAGCTCCTCCTGTATGGAGACTTCCTGAGTTTATTTATATTTATGCAGAGGCTGTAAATGAAACTACAGGACCGAATCAGGAGATTTATGATATGATTAATAAGGTAAGAGCAAGGTCGTTTATGGCTCCAATGCCTCCTGTTGTTGCTGGAGATAAGGAGTTGATGAATAGTTATATTCAACGAGAACGTCGTGTTGAGTTATTTTATGAGAATAATCGCATTTGGACTTGTCGTTTGTACTTGCAACCTTCGTCTCAAAAGGAATTAAATAAAGAGAAGGCTTGGCAAATTGCCGCAACGACAAATAATGAACGTTCACAAAATTATTGGCCTTATCCTCAAACACAGCGTTTGGCTAATGGTATGATTCCTGTTGAGGATCCAAATGGAAAGATTGAAATTAATGGGAAGACATATAAGATGAAACGTTTCTGCCTTGAAGAGCGCGTATTTGTTTCAGCACGTCATTATTTGTTTCCGAGAATGGATGATGAGTTGAAACGGACTCCTTCACTGGTGCAAAACCCGGGTTGGTAATGTTTTTTTAGATGAATAAGTAAAGGGCTGCCTGGTTTGCGTTGTGCAAGCAGGCAGCCCTTGGTGTATAATAAAAATAAGCGTTTGCGAAATGTATTGGCATGTAGTGCGCGATGCTACATAATGCTATTGTGTTGCTACTCGCCGCGTTGGTCGGGGTTGAGCTTTTTGTAGTGGTTGATGCGCTCGGTCCATGGGAGGTATTCGAATGGGAATACGTTTTGCTTGTGGGCCCATTTGTTCCAGCGTTTTTCGAGCTCGGCTACTTTGGCAGGGTTGGCCTGCGATAGGTCGTGCTGCTCGAAGGGATCGGTGTTGAGGTTGATGAGTTCCCAGTCTTTCTTGCCGTTGCCACGTACGAGTTTCCATCCGTCGGAGATGATGGCGCACGAGGTTTGATGCTCGAAGTATAGATCGCGCTTGGGTAGCTGTTTGCCTTTGAGTGCGGGCAGGAGTGAGGTTCCTTGCAGGGATACCTTGTTGCCGTTGTGCTTTTTAGGATACGATACGGAGGCAAGATCGATGCAAGTAGGGAATAGGTCGATGATGTGTGCTGCCTGATTGCTGATGCCTGTACGATGTGCGAGTGGGGTGTCTTTTCCTCCTGCTATGATAAGTGGTGTACTGGTTCCTCCTTGATAGCACCATTGTTTGTAGCTGCGATAGGGGGTGTTGCTGAGGTCGGCCATGAGTTGCTTGATAAAGCCTCCTTCGCTGGTAGATCCGTTGTCGCTGAGGAATAGGAAGATGGTGTTGTCGTATTCGCCTTTTTCCTTGAGGGTTTGTACTAAGGATCCGATGCCGTCGTCCATTATTTCGATCATGGCTGCATAGGTTGCCATGTCGTTGATCCATTGCTGTTGTTGCTTGTCGCTGAGTTCGTTCCAAGAGGGACGCTTGCCGTTGAATTCGCGTTCGTGTAGTGGAAGGGTCATATTTTGTGGAATGAGTCCTTCTTTTTTGAGCTGGGCAAAGCGTGCTTGCTTGAGTATGTCATAACCTACCTTATAGCGGTCTTTGCACTTCTCGACTCGGTCTTGGGGTGCTTCGAGTGGCAGGTGTGGCGCGTAGTGGGCTACGTACATAAACATGGGTTGGTCGAAATTGTGACGGTTGATGTAGCTGACTGCCGTGTCGGTGATGGCGGTCGTGTAATAGTAATCGTCGGGAACCCGGGTGATTTTGTCGGTATTGTGGTAGAGGGCTTTTGGGGTATAGTAACTGCCTCCGCCACTAAGGCTTCCGTAGTAGTGATCGAATCCTCGTTGTACGGGATAACTGCCATTGGGGCCGTCGAAGGCTCCGTCTACGGTTACGTGCCATTTGCCGCTCATGTAGGTTGCATAACCGGCCGAGCGAAGTACTTCTGCCAATGTGGGAATATTGTCGGCTATTTGTCCGCGGTAGCCTTCGCGGTGTTCGTCTACGGCTGTCATCCAACCCATTCCTGCTGCATGTGGATAATATCCGGTAAGCAGGGAGGCGCGACTGGGGCAGCTGCGTCCTGCGTTTTTCATTTGGGTAAAGCGTGTGCCGTTTTGTGCGAGTAGGTCGATGTGTGGGGTTTCTACTTCGCTTCCGTAGCATCCGAGGTCGGAGAAGCCCATATCGTCGCACATGATGAGTACGATGTTGGGCTGTTTCTGTGTGTGTTGGGCTGAGGCCGTGTGGCTGAGGCAAGCTGTAAGGGCTAGTGTAGAGCTGATTATTTTACTCATGTCGTGTTTGTTTTTATTCGGGGTTATTGATATAGGTAGTAAGCGGTGGAGCTTAACTGGTTTGATAGACCATGTAATTGTCGCGGTGTGTAGCGAAGCTTTTGGTGAATTTCGTTGTTGCGATCCAGTAGAGTAGTCCGCTTAGTTTCTTTGCTTGTTGTGGGCAAGTGCTGATGCAGTGCATGCAAGAGATGCATTTCTTCTTATCGATCTTTTTAGGGTTGTCGGGGTTTATGGCTTGTACGGGGCATTGTTTCATGCAGCGTCCGCAGTTGTTGCACTGTTTTGTCGTGGTAGGGTGTAGCGGTACGGGCTTGATGGCTCGGTATGGATAGTTGCCTTTTACAAGAATGGTGGTATTGGTGTGTATTGATTTGATGCTTTCGGCTGCGAATTGTTTGGCCTCTTCGAGGTCGGCGGTGTGAGGTCTGCCTTGTGCAACTTTCGGAAATATAGAGTGCTGTGCAACGAATGCTGCTGCTGATACAACATTGAATCCGTTGGCTTGTGCAAGGTCTTTGAGTTCGAGGAGGGCATCGTCGAAGTCTCGATTGCCATATATGCAGGTGATGATGGCGGGTGTGTTGTTGCCTTTGATCTGTTGAATTGCTTTTCGTGCAAATTCGGGTACCCGACCCGAGAATACGGGAATGCCGAATACGATGAGTTCGTCTGCCGGTATGGTGATTGTGTCGGTTTTGATATCGGCTAACTTGATTGTGTTTGTTTGGGATGCATCGATGCCTTTGCTGATGGCTTGCATGTAGCGGGCTGTAGTGCCTGTGGCACTGAAGTAGGCTAGGTGTATGCGTTGTAAATTCATGGTGTATGTGTTGTGAATTATTGATCAAATATAGTAAATATTGATGTTGAAGCGTACTTTAAGAAACTATTACTTGATTGTTTGTTATTTAAATAAGACTATTATGTATAAGATGTTATGAGGAAATCATTTTTTAAAACAATCCATAAGAATATTGGTAATCATGAGCCTTCTGCTGATGAGTTGTTGATTATAAATCATATACGATCTTTGTCGTCGTTGCCACAGGATGAATTGATGAGGGAGTTTGATTCTTCTGTAAATGGATTGTCGCAGGATGTTGTAGATGACGCAAAAAAGAGATTTGGACGAAATGTAGTATCACATGACAAAGAAAAACCGTGGTAGGTGCAGTTGGTTCTAGCCTTTAATAATCCATTTAATATAGTTCTTTTTATTTTGGCTGCTGTATCCCTGAGTACAGGAGATAAAGAGGGTATGTTTATTATTATCGTAATGGTTTTGCTTTCGGTGGTGATCAAGTTTTCACAAGAATATAAATCTGGTAAAAGTGCGGCAGCTCTTCGGGCATTGGTGCATACTACTTGTACAGTCAAGCGGATAAATAATCGTGGAGAATGTATTAGACAAGAAATATTGATGGAGGAGTTGCTGCCTGGCGATATTGTAGTGCTTGCAGCCGGGGATATTATTCCGGCCGATTTGCGGATACTGCATAGCAAGGATTTATTTATTTCTCAATCTGCCCTCACGGGAGAGGCGTTGCCGGTAGAGAAGAAGGCTGATATAGTTCTGAACGAGAAAGAGTCGGTCTTGATGATTGAGAATATTTGCTTTATGGGTACAAATGTAGATATAGGTTCGGCCGAAGGTATTGTTGTGGCTATTGGTAAGAATACATACTTTGGATCGATGGCTTCATCGTTGACTCAGAGTAAAGTACAAACGAGTTTTGATATCGGTATCAATAAAGTGAGTTGGATCTTGGTGCGTTTTATGTTGATACTTGCTCCGGTGGTTTTCTTTATTTCGGGATTTACCAAAGGGAACTGGGTAGAGGCTTTGCTTTTTGCGTTGTCTGTGGCCGTAGGGCTTACTCCGGAGATGCTACCGGTAGTAGTTACAGCAAATTTGGCCAAGGGGGCTATGCGCATGGCGAAGGATAAGGTCGTTGTGAAGCGATTGAATTCAATCCAAAACTTTGGTGCAATGAATGTGTTGTGTACCGATAAGACTGGTACGCTTACAGAAGATCGTATTGTATTGATTAAGCATCTGGATCCGTTTGGAAATGAAAGTGAACAAGTATTGCAGTATGCTTTTCAAAATAGTTTTTTTCAGTCTGGTTTAAAGAACATGGTGGATATGGCTATCCTCAAGAATGACGAGTTGCAGGGGAGAGAGGTTTTGGAGAATGACTGGACGAAGGTGGATGAGATACCGTTTGATTTTATCAGAAGAAAGATGTCTGTTGTGTTGCAGAATAAACAGACTGGTAAGTATTTGTTGATTTGCAAAGGGGCTGTAGAGGAGATGATTGCAAGCTCCGGATTTATTGATAAAGGTAATGGAAGTGAAGCGTTGTTGGAGGGTGATAAGCAGTTGATTGTGCAATTGTCCGAAGAGCAAAATGCGGATGGGTTACGTTTGCTTGCCGTGGGACATAAGTATTATGATGTGCATAATGCAGAGGCTTATACGGTGAAGGATGAGTCGGAACTTGTTCTTGATGGTTTTGTGGCTTTTCTGGATCCGCCAAAGGCTTCTGCAAAAGAGGCTCTGGCTACTTTGAAAACGAATGGAATCCAGGTGAAAGTGCTTACCGGTGACAACGATATTGTGACTAAGAAGGTGTGTAAAGAGGTAGGGCTTGATGTGGATGTTGTGGTAAAGGGTGCGGAGATTGATAAGATGACGGATGAGCAGTTGGCCGAAACGGTGGTTGGATGCAATATCTTTGCTAAGTTGACTCCGTTGCAAAAATCACGAATTGTAACTTCATTGCGTAAGCAGAATTATGTGGTTGGGTTTATGGGTGATGGAATTAATGATGCTCCTTCGCTACGTGAGTCTGATGTAGGGATATCAGTAGATACGGCTGTAGATATCAGTAAAGAAAGTGCTGATCTTATTCTTTTGCAAAAGAGCTTGAGTGTACTGAATGATGGAGTGATTGAGGGGCGTAAGACTTTCGCCAATACGATGAAGTATATCAAGATAACGGCTAGTTCGAACTTTGGCAATGTGTTCTCTATGTTGGGAGCGAGTGCATTATTTCCTTTCTTGCCGATGTTGCCGTTGCAGATTCTGATCTTGAATATGTTATATGACTTGTCGCAGATATCTTTGCCTTGGGATCAGGTTGATCGGGATTATCTGACGAAACCACGCAAGTGGGCGGCTAGCGATATTCAGCGCTTTATGTTGTATATGGGACCACCTAGCTCGTTTTTTGATTATTTGACTTTCGGTGTGCTGTTTTGGGTATTTGGTGCAAATACGGTAGAGCATCAGGCTGTGTTTCAGACGGGATGGTTTCTGGAGAGCTTGGTGACGCAGACTTTGATAGTTCAGGTGCTTCGTACAGAGAAGATTCCTTTTGTTCAGTCGCGACCAAGTAGGGTAGTGATTGGTACTGCTTGTTTATTGTTGTGTATTGGTTTTATATTGCCGAATACGTCTGTTGGAGTTGCTCTTGGCTTTACGTCGATGCCGTGGCATTTTTACTTATGGTTGATTGTGATTTCTCTATTGTATTTGCTTTTTACAAACTTGATAAAACGATGGTATATTCGTAAGTTTTCATCTTGGCTCTAAACGGCTGCTATGCTAAAAAATAAAAACCGGATAACTCGGGAGGTTGCTCTCGTGATATCCGGTTTTTGTATGTTATGAGTAGGATAAGCTTAGTGTGCTGCTTCGAATTGCTCTAGGAAGCGTTGGTCGTTTTCAGAGAACAAGCGAAGGTCTTTTACCTGGTATTTCAGGTTGGTGATACGTTCTACACCCATTCCTAGTGCGTAGCCTGAGTATACTTTGCTGTCGATACCGCAGCTTTCAAGTACGTTAGGGTCTACCATACCACAACCTAGGATTTCTACCCATCCTGTGTGTTTACAGAAAGGACAGCCTTTGCCACCACATAGGTTACATGAGATGTCCATTTCGGCTGATGGCTCGGTGAATGGGAAGTATGACGGACGTAGACGGATTTTTGTTTCTGCTCCGAACATTTCTTTTGCGAAGAACAAAAGTGCTTGTTTCAAATCGGCAAATGATACGTTTTTGTCTACGTATAGTGCTTCCACTTGGTGGAAGAAACAGTGTGCACGGTACGAAATGGCTTCGTTACGGTATACACGTCCCGGACACATGATGCGGATAGGAGGTTGTGTTGTCTCCATTACGCGTGTTTGTACCGATGAAGTGTGTGTGCGAAGTAGTACTTCCGGGGTGTGTGCTACGAAGAATGTATCTTGCATATCACGTGCCGGGTGATCTTCTGCGAAGTTTAAAGATGAGAATACGTGCCAGTCGTCTTCAATTTCCGGACCTTCTGCAATGCTAAAGCCAAGACGGTTGAAGATGTCGCAAATCTCTTTCTTTACAAGAGACAACGGATGGCGTGTGCCTAGGTGAATAGGATAGGCTGTGCGTGTAAGGTCGATTTCGTCGTTGCTTCCGCCCATGTTTTCAAATGCTTCTTTCAACGCGTTGATTTTGTTTTGCGCTGTATCTTTTAAGATATTAAGCATTTTACCTACTTCTTTCTTTTGCTCCGGAGCTACGTTGCGAAACTCATTAAACAATACAGAGATCTCACCTTTCTTACTAAGGTATTTGATACGTAGTGCTTCTAGCTCTTCGGTATTTGCTGCGGATAGATTTTCTACTTCACCCAGTAGCGTATTTATTTTGTCAATCATCTTTAAAAGCGTTATTTAAATTACGAGTTGATTATTTCGTGTTGCAAAATTAAAGGTTTATTTCAAAAACACAATTCTATATTCTTCAAAATCTAACTTTCATACGATTAAATGGTTGTTGGGTTTTTGTGTCATAATGTAAGTGTTTGTGTTCTTTGTGGTTTCGGCTTGTTGTTGTTTGTTTGACTTCTTCAGATCGGAAGAGCACACGTCTGAACTCCAGTCACTCCGGAGATTCTCGTATG
>CAMTPD010000046.1 GCA_947074265.1 uncultured Porphyromonadaceae bacterium | reverse complement strand
ACCTGTAACCTTCTGATCCGTAGTCAGATGCTCTATTCAGTTGAGCTACGAAGCCATGCTTTTAACAACACTCTCGTTGTTTCTCTATTGCGAGTGCAAAGGTAGAGATTAATTTCTATTCTGCAAACTTTTCGACATTTTTTTTCTAAAAATTACTCTATCAACTTAGGGTTAAAGATGAGATAACCGATGTTCAAACCGAAGTTAAAGTTCTTCGAAGGATAACTATATCCATTGGCATATAAGCTGATAGAAGCAAACGGAAGTTGGAATATTATCGCTGTTTCAGCCATAAATTGCAGGTCTGAAAAAAGTTTGCCATAACGCGGTTTATCTATCAAGCCATTGTCGGTTTTGATGATATCCTTCGTGATTTCGTAGAAGGGAGCAAAGCAATACACCTCGGTACGTAATTGCAAATACTTGTTAAAGTTCACAATTGGAATAATCCCTGCTGCAGCATACTGATTGGCACGAAATGCTTCGTTGAAAAAGATGCGGCTGTGAGGAGTAGGAGTAAAGGCCGGAGCTTGTATGATTGAAGCACTATAATTCGAGAAAAGATTCTTGCCCGAAAGCAACAACTCCCCTTGATAACCTAACGTAAAGTGTTTGCTAACCTTATGGAAGTCGAGGATACGACCTTTAAGTTGTAACCAGCTTTGTTTTTGGCTTTCCGGCAAGATAGATCCGATTTCATTATTCGGACGCTGTACACCCGGATTGGCAGGCACATAGTTTTCGTTTCCGAAAATATATTGCGCAAGCAATTGCCTTTGTTTACCTCGGGTAGGGTATTGACGAAAGTCGAGCGAGTTTTGCTCAAGACTAATTGATCCTACAAACAAATTATAATATGATTTATCGTGTTGTTTGTTGGCCAGCGACAAATTTGGCGTTTGGAAGTAATAATCCGTTATACGTCCATAAGCTAGACCAATCTCGGCTTTGGCACTATTTAAGAACGGCAAGCCAAGCGACATACGTCCGTAAGCCTGTTTGTCTTTGATAAACGAAGGCAACACATCTTCATAAAACAACGATTTTCCTTCATAATACTTATAAAGAGAATACACCAATTGCAGGTTAAGATACATTGGTACCTTCGATTGTAGATAGATACGGCTATTAAGCATTCCTCCGCTAAAAGCATTACCAACCTGGCCGTTTAGGTTGAAGTCGGCTGCTATGCGGTTCAAACTTTTATAACCTAATCCTAAGAAAAGTTGATTAGCTTGAAACGAAGAAATATTACCGCCAAAAGCAATATTCACTTCATCGGTAATCTTCACATCGAGAATTAGTTTGAAGTTGTTCGTTATAGAATCGAACTGTGCTGTCGGCATAATTTCCTTGATCTTCGAGTCTGCTAACATCTTAAAGTAAGCACGCTTAAACTCTTCCATCGTAAACTCACCGTTGATATCTTTATGCAATTGACTCTCGATGTATTTCTTCTGAGGTCCATTTACTCCGTTAATTTCAATATCTTGGAAGATAAGAGGAGGTAGGTCGGCTTTGTAGCGTTTGCGTCGCGCTTCTACCTCTTTTAGCTCTACACGTCTTTCGATGCGCGCTTTGATGCTATCAATATAAGCAATTGTAGAGTCGTATCCTATTTGCATCAAATCACGACCCTTTTGGAAGTCGAGAAGCGAAACATCCGAGAATTTAAACTTGATAGCAACGCCTTCCGATTCTTTCAATTCATAATCCGTCTTTTGCATAATCATATTTTCGAGCTGATTATACGGATCATCGGTAATGGCATTTTCGAGACCGGAAACAATAGAACCGATCATGATATCCGGATCAAAGGCATCTTGCATCGGAGCCACAGGGAAATTATCGTAGATACCACCGTCAAAGATTGGGATACTATCCTTCCATATGGGTTTAAAGAAGAAAGGAAAGGTCATAGAGGCTCTTACGGCATCACCCAAGTTTCCTTCGTCGAATATGAGAGCCTTCTTGTTATACACATCAGAGCCCACGCAACGAAAAGGAACAAACAAATTATTAAAGTTACCACCACAAGCAGCAGTAGCTTGTGCGTATAGTCCCATAAATGCCTGATTCATTTGAATCGGGTTGATCAAACTTTGCGGAAGGATACTTGCTTTGATTTGGGAAGGATCGGTAAAGTTGAGCGAAAAGTGAGAAAACTCCGGTGTTTGGTCCGATTTTCTAAAGTAATACTTGTATGTATTTTCTACCGTACCCGATTGCCAGTATTCAAACTCCTTTGATTCCATCAATTGAAGCATCTGATCTGTTGTGTAGCCCATAGCGTACATACTGCCAATAATAGCACCGATTGAAGTACCGGTAACATAGTCTATCGGAATGTTGTTTTCTTCTAATGCTTTAATTACCCCTATATGCGCAGCTCCTTTTGCTCCACCACCACTTAGTACCAAACCTACACGTTGCGCGTTTGTTTGCGTAAAAATAGAAACGAGAAGAGCAGCAGAGATGTATATTTTCTTCATAAATATCTTATATCTTTCCTTGATCGTGAAACTAACGTAATAAATACGGATGCAAATGTAAACAGATCATTCACACAATGTATTTTAATAATCAAAATTAGATATAAAATATGAATCGTTACAGTAAAGCAGGCATAAAGATCAAATAAAAAAAGCCGGGCTTCCATACCATATAGGAATAGAAGCCCGACTAAATATCGAATTATTATTGTTATATCGAAAGATTAGATCATATCGATGCTACGTTTTACAAAGTTGCTAAGAGACTCGCCCTTAAGCATTCCGTTTTGAAGCAAAGCAAGATCGATAAGTTGTCTTACCAGTTTGTTGTCGGCAGCGTATGAAGCAATGATACCTTCAATTTCTTTTGTAAGATCGCCGATTTTAGATTCTGTATTCTTCAAATCTTCGCTTTCAGAAGCAGTAATCTCTTCAGCCTTTTTGCCACGTTGTATTGTAAGAAGATCCTCTTTACGAGCTTCCCACCCTTTTTTGTCAGCTACAAGAGGAGAGATTTGGCTATCGCAAGCCAATTTTTCTTCTTCAAGTACACGTTTTACAAGTGCATGCTCTGAGTTAAGAACCAAGTTGTAGCTTTCTGGCAATTCGCCGTAGAATGCCATATTCGGATTCATAGCTGCCACTTCTTTCATACGACGCATGTATTCACTTTGCGTAATCATAACCGGAGCCGCATTTTCACCAAGCGCTTCGATCTCTACCATAAACTCAGTTTTTTCCATTTGAGGAATTTGAGATTTGAAGGTAGTTTGAAGTTCAAACTTCTCTTCGCTCGAAAGATTTACTTCCGCAACGTTATCTTTTCTGATCAAGTTGTCGGCCGTGTTACTGTCTACGCGTACGAAGATAGACTTCTCAAATTTATGTTCCAACATGCCTACAAGATGTACATCTAGTTGGCCGTCCATCAACAATACATCGTAACCTTTGTTTTTAGCAGCCTCGATGTAGCTATATTGAGATACCTTATCGTTGGTATATAGGTAAACAAGATTACCGTCTTTGTCTGTTTGATTGTCTGTAATTAAGCTCTTGTACTCTTCGAAGGTGAAGCACTTGCCGTCTACATTCTTCAATAGAGCAAACTTTTGAGCTCTTTCGTAAAACTTCTCATCCGAAAGCATTCCGTATTCGATGAACAACTTCAAGCTGTCCCACTTTTCTTCGAATTGAGGTCTGTCTGCCTTGAAAATTTCCTCAAGTTTATCAGCAACTTTCTTCGTGATGTGGTTCGAAATTTTCTTCACATTCGAATCACTTTGCAAGTATGAGCGTGAAACGTTAAGCGGGATATCCGGAGAGTCGATCACACCATGCAACAAAGTAAGGAATTCCGGTACAATACCTTCTACAGAGTCGGTTACAAACACCTAGTTGCAATACAAATGAATTTTGTTACGTTGCAATTCGATGTTGTTTTTCACTTTAGGGAAGTAAAGAATACCTGTAAGGTTGAACGGATAGTCTACATTTAGGTGAATCCAGAACAAAGGCTCTTCCGAGTGAGGATATAGTTCGTGGTAGAACTTGATGTAATCTTCGTCGGTAAGTTCCGATGGCTTCTTCACCCATGCAGGATGTGTATCGTTGATGATATTGTCTTTGTCTGTTTCAACTTCTTTGCCGTCTTTCCATTCTTTTACTTTACCGCAAGCGATAGGGATAGGAAGGAATTTGCAGTATTTCTTCAACAATCCGATTACGCGACCTTCTTCAAGAAACTCAAGGTTCTCGTCGTCGATGTAAAGGATGATGTCTGTACCTCTTGTTGCTTTAGTAGTTTCCTCTAGCGAATACTCAGGCGTACCGTCGCAGCTCCATTTCATCGGAACAGCACCTTCTTTGTACGATTTTGTAACGATTTCTACTTTCTTAGACACCATAAATGCCGAGTAGAAACCAAGACCGAAGTGGCCGATGATGGTATTCGCGTCGTTTTTGTGCTTTTCAAGGAACTCTTCGGCACTTGAGAAAGCGATTTGATTGATATAGCGTTCAATCTCGTCGGCAGTCATGCCAATACCGCAGTCCGAAATTGTTAATGTTTTAGCTTCTTTGTCTACAGAAACACGTACCACTAGTTCGCCTAGTTCGCCTTTAAACTCACCAACCGAAGCATACGTTTTAAGCTTCTGTGTAGCATCTACTGCATTTGAAACGATTTCACGAAGAAAGATTTCATGGTCGCTGTAAAGGAATTTCTTAATAATAGGAAAGATGTTGTCTGTAGTAACACCAATATGTCCAGTCTTGCTCATATGTAATATTATTTTTTAGTTATATGTATTATGCGGACAATGCATCCGCGTTAATTTATATTCAAAAAGCATGCCGCAGCTCAGTTTGTCATATTGTCATTACTTGTTTGCCATAATATCTGTCTTTGATTGTGAAAAACTGAAAAAATGGCAATGCGAGTCGCTTTGCCACACTTTGCGGGTGTTAATTTCGACAAGAGTAGGGGTTAAATCGTATTGTTGCATCAATTAAGCTTAGACACGATCGTGTACACATCTTAGACAGGTATATGACAAGAATGCGTCACGTACGTGTACACATCTTAGACACGTACCTGTCTAAGCTTAGCTCTCGTGAAAACAATGTATAATCATTGCATATAATGACCTTAACACTCGCATTGCGCAAGTCTATGGTTTGCACAAAAATAAAAAATCCCCGCCAAGCTAGTTGACAGGGATTTGTATGTGAGAGATAAGGGATAAACCTTATCTGTTAGAAATCAACGAATGTATGTTATTTCTTTCTGATGTCGATTGTGATTTTTTGTTGCTCTTGATCAAAATCAACATGAATAATGTCTCCTTCGCTTACAGTAGCCTTGATAATCATTTCTGCCATCTCATCTTCAAGATACTTTTGGATGGCACGTTTTAGCGGACGTGCACCAAATTGTACATCATAGCCTTTGGTTGCGATAAAGTCTTTGGCAGCTTCGGTAATTACAAGCTCGTAACCCAAGTTGAGTACGCGTTTGTAGAATCCTTGCAACTCAAGGTCAATGATTTTATGAATAGCCGCTTTGTCAAGTTGGTCAAACATCACAATGTCATCCACACGGTTAAGAAACTCCGGAGCAAAGGCTCTGTTCAAGGCTTTTTGTATCACGCTTCTGGAGAATTCTTTGTCTGTTTCTGTATTGGTGGTGCTGAATCCTACGCCTTTACCAAACTCTTTCAACTGACGTGTACCGATGTTTGACGTCATGATTACAATGGTATTCTTGAAGTCTATCTTGCGTCCAAGGCTGTCGGTAAGGCGACCTTCGTCGAGTACTTGCAGCAAGATGTTGAATACATCCGGGTGTGCTTTCTCGATTTCATCAAACAAAACTACCGAATAAGGTTTGCGTCTTACTTTTTCGGTAAGCTGTCCGCCTTCTTCATAACCTACGTATCCCGGAGGCGCTCCTACAAGGCGCGATACGGCAAACTTCTCCATGTATTCACTCATGTCGATACGAATAATGGCATCGGGAGAGTCGAAAAGAAATTCTGCAAGCTTCTTTGCCAAGTGTGTTTTACCTACACCGGTAGGGCCCAGGAACATGAAGTTTCCGATTGGTTTGTTCGGATCTTTCAATCCTACGCGGTTGCGCTGAATTGCTTTTACAATTTTATTTACGGCTTCGTCTTGTCCGATCACGCGACTTTTAAGTACTTCGGCCATTTCCTGAAGCTTTTGGTTTTCGGCTTTGGCAATGCGTTGTACAGGTACACCTGACATCATGGCAACAACTTCTGCTATTTTTTCTTCATCTACAATCTCTTTGTTGCGCTGAAGCTCTTCTTCCCATTTCGTTTTCGCAACCTCCAGATCGAGCAGATACTGACGCTCTTTGTCACGATAGCTTGCTGCAAGTTCGAAGTTTTGCGATTTAACTGCCTGAATCTTCTCTTGTTTTGTCTCTTCAATCTTAGCTTCGAGATCTTCGATGTTTTTCGGAACAGTAATATTTGTAATGTGTACGCGCGAACCAGCCTCATCAAGAGCATCTATAGCCTTATCGGGGAAGTTGCGATCGCTGATGTAGCGGTCGGTCAGTGTAACACATGCTTGAATAGCTTCCGGCGTATAGATTACGTTGTGGTGCTCTTCGTAGCGTTCCTTTATATTTTGCAAGATTTGGAGTGTTTCTTCAGCTGTAGTAGGATCTACGATTACTTTTTGGAAACGACGTTCCAATGCTCCGTCTTTCTCGATGTTTTTTCTGTATTCATCCAGCGTAGTAGCTCCGATACATTGTATTTCACCTCGTGCCAATGCCGGTTTTAGAATGTTGGCTGCATCCATAGATCCGGCTGCCGAGCCTGCACCGACCAACGTGTGTATTTCGTCGATGAATAATATAATGTTCGGATTCTTAGATAGCTCGTTTAGAATGGCTTTGATACGTTCTTCAAATTGTCCTCTGTATTTGGTGCCGGCCACAACTGAAGTAAGGTCCAGACTTACAACTCGCTTGTCAAACAATACGCGCGATACTTTGCGCTGAATGATACGAAGGGCCAAGCCTTCTACTATAGCAGACTTTCCTACTCCAGGCTCACCGATAAGAACAGGGTTGTTCTTCTTTCTTCTACTCAAGATCTGCGCCAAACGTTCGATTTCTTTTTCACGTCCTACAATAGGATCGAGTCTGTTTTCGGCTGCTGCACGCGTAAGATCGGTTCCGAAGTTGTCAAGTACAGGGGTGTCATTACCTACTTTCGACGTCGGGTTTGAGGTAGATCCGTACGATGGTTCTTTCTTTTGATTGTAATCTTCATCTTCTTCATCGTCTTCATCATCAGTGAATCCGTTACGAATATCCGATGCTTGGTCTTGCTCGTAACAGTGACGATTTTCTTCATTATTTAAGAAAATTTGATTCATGTCATAATCACTCAAAGAGTATTCGGAGTGTTTATTCTGCATATATTTAAGATTTGAATAGTTTATTCTGTTTGTTTTCATATATACTTTAACAGCTATACGTATGATATGTTTGTAAATATATTCTTTAATTCAATAGGAGCAATGCGCATGACAAACTTTCTTTAGATTAACGTCTATTTGTGCAAAGAACTCCAATATATATGATGCATCAATAACCTTGCCAAAATATTTTATACTACCAAATGTGCCATTAAAAGCATAAACTTTTGTTGTATTTTGTTTCGTAATCACTCGGAAAAGCTTACCTTAGTGCGATTTTTCACGTAGTTGATAATATTTTAAATAAATAAATATTTAAATGACTGATCAAGATAGAATTATAAAGATTAATATCGAGGAGGAAATGAAATCGGCTTACATTGACTATTCAATGTCGGTAATTGTTTCCCGTGCGCTTCCTGATGTAAGGGACGGT
>CAMTPD010000045.1 GCA_947074265.1 uncultured Porphyromonadaceae bacterium | reverse complement strand
AGGATGGGGTGAAGAGCTAGGCAGTAAGAACAATGCACAAGCTCCTGAAACGGCTTACGATTTTCGTGAAATCATTCGTAGCGTCGAAATGCCTACTGTAAGCCATGAAATCGGACAGTGGTGCGCTTATCCTAATTTAGATGAAATAGACAAATATACGGGGGTACTAAAAGCTGGCAATTTCGAAATTTTTAAAGAAACACTGGCCAAGAACAATATGAGTGATTTAGCTCGTGACTTTTTGATGGCTTCAGGAAAATTGCAAACGCTTTGTTATAAAGCTGATATCGAAGCTGCATTGCGTACGCCGGAGTTTGCCGGTTTTCAACTACTCGACTTGCATGATTTCCCGGGACAAGGTACAGCTTTAGTTGGTGTATTAGATGCATTCTGGGATTCAAAAGGATATGTATCATCCGATGAATTTAGCCGCTTTTGCAACACAACGGTACCATTGGCTCGTATGCAAAAACTTACTTACACCAACAAAGATACATTAAACGCAACTTTAGAGATTGCTCACTTTGCTGAACGTCCGATACAAAATGCCACGATCAGTTGGGTATTATCTGATGGAAGCAGAGAGGTTGCTACAGGTAGCTTTACAAAAGATATCAACCTCGGTAATAATAATCCGATTGGCAACATATGCTTTCCGTTGAATGTATGCACAACACCTCAACAGCTTAAACTTACAGTTGAGGTTAAAGAAACAGGAAGCGCTAATGATTGGAACATCTGGGTCTATCCTGCAGATGAAACCATTACCACCCCTGCAAATACAATGCTTACGTCAATATGGGGTCCTAATGTAATCAGAGAACTTGAAAATGGAAAGAACGTTATTCTAACACTTCCCCGAGGAGCTATTAAGGCGGATAAAGGCGGCGATATTCAAGTGGGCTTTTCTTCAATTTTCTGGAATACCGCTTGGACCAACAAGCAACCTCCACATACACTGGGTATCTTATGTGATCCGAAGCATCCGGCACTAGCTCAATTCCCAACTGATTTTCATAGCGATTATCAATGGTGGGATATTATGACGAATTGTGACGCAATGGTAATGGACGATTTCGATCCTCAACTTCGACCGATCGTACATGTTGTTGATGATTGGTTTACCAACCGTAAGCTAGGTATACTCTTCGAATGTAAAGTTGGCAAAGGCAATCTACTTGTTACTAGCGTAGATATCAGCCCTGAAAGAACAAAAAATAATATTGTTCTTAATCAGTTTAAAAACTCGATATTTAATTATGCTACTTCTGCAAGTTTTGATCCACAGAATAGTATAAACCCAACTTTGATCACGAACTTATTAAAATAATAAACTCTCCGAATGAAAAACATCATTCTATCCTCTTTTGCTTTTGCAACATTAGCCGTAACAGCTCTAACCGCTCAAGAGTATCAATCGCTAGCAGGAAGTTGGCGATTCAAACTCGATGAAAATAATAAGGGAGTTAGCGAGCAATGGTATAACACAACATTGCCTCAATCTATAAGTCTTCCCGGCACAACAGACGAAGCCGGATATGGTAAAAAAACTACCGGCTCCGATTTCGGAATTCTGACTCGTGCATACAAATACTATGGTCCGGCTTGGTATCAGCAAGACATCATTATCCCTCAATCATGGGAGGGAAAACGTGTATTTCTTGAACTTGAGCGTGTAATGTGGGAATCGAAACTTTATCTTGATGGTCGAGAGGTTTCCACTTTAGATGCACTTAACTCAGCACATCTACACGACATGGGCTTTCTAAAACCAGGAAAGCACACGCTGACTATACGAATCAACAATGATTTGATTCACAACATTGGAGATAAAGGCCATGCGTATACAGAATATACCCAAAGTATTTGGAATGGTACTGTAGGTAATATTCGATTGGTAGCAGAAGAGCCCGTTAGATGGAGTTGTCCTCGTATCGAAACCAAAACGAGTATACCAACTTTATCAGTCATAGATACCATTATCAACGAGAGTAATAAAAAACGTCCAGTCGATGTAATCCTTACATTGAAAGAACGTGGCAAAGAGGAAGTATTTTTTACGCAGTCTTATCCATTTAATTTGCAAAAAGGTAAGAACGAGATAAAACTAGAAACTCGTATGCCCGAAGGTCTTAAACTTTGGGACGATATGAATCCCAATCTTTATGAGACCTCTGTTTCTATTGTTGATCGTAAAGAAAAAACAAAGCGCTTCGATACACACAAAGAAGAGATCGGGTTTAGAGAAATAACAGTCGATAAATCAAAGATGCTTGTCAACGGCAAACCTGTTTTCTTACGTGGAAATCTAGATTGTGTACACTTCCCTCTTACCGGATATCCATCTTGTGATGTAGAAGAATGGGAACGCATTTTCCGCATTTACAAGGACTATGGTCTTAACCATGCTCGCTTTCACTCTTGGTGTCCGCCTCGTGCTGCATTTGTTGCGGCCGATCGTATAGGTATTTATCTACAACCCGAAGCTATCTGGATCGACTGGTGGATGACAAACACCCCTGAAGATCGCCCGGAAATGCTAACAAAAGGGACACCGGAGGGATTGGGTAAAAATCCGTCAGCAGATGCGTATACACAACTCGAACTGGCACGTATGGTCAATGCTTATGGTAATCATGCTTCATTTGCCATGATGTGTATCGGTAACGAATTGGGAAATTCTGACTTCGACGTAATGGAAACTTGGATTAAACCATATCGCGAATCGGATAGTAGACGCATCTATGCCGTATCTACAGCCCGAAAAGTTATGCCTGTAGATCAGTTTATGGCAACTCATTATCTTCCCGGAATTGGTAGTACGCGCGGATTGAAAGGCGGAGCTTCTACAGATTGGGATTTTGAAGACACATACTCAAAATCGGAAATCCCGGTGATAGCTCATGAAATAGGGCAATGGCCGGTATATCCGAGATGGAATGAAATTAAGAAGTATCGAGGCACCCTTAAAGCCCGTAACTTTGAAGAGTTTCAAGAACAAGCACGCAAGAATCACATCGAACAACAAAATGAAGACTTTGTGCAAGCTTCGGGTGCTCTAAATCAGTTGATGTACAAATACGAAATCGAATCATTTCTGCGTACGCCTTCTTGTGCGGGCATACAGCTTCTTAGTTTGCAAGACTATCAAGGTCAGGGCGAAGCTTTGATCGGATGGCTCGACGTATTTTACGATAGTAAAGGTATTACAACTCCTGAAAAGTTCAAGGCTCATCATGATACAACGGTAACATTACTTCGTATGCCTAAATATGTATGGGAAAATGATGAAACATTTAAGGCTAAAATACAGCTAGCTCATTATGGCAATACAGACATTACGGATGGAATCGTGTGGAGTGTTAGTAAACCGAATGGTGATCAAATAGCAAACGGAAAACTGCCTCAACAAACCTTTAAGCGCGGTAGTTCTATCGTTTTAGACAGCATCTCGGCATTGCTACATGGTATCCAGAAAGCCACACCTCTTTCCGTTAAGGTAGGATTGGAAAATCGTGACATAGAAAACCAATGGACGATCTGGGTATACCCGACTCAAGCACTCACACAACCCGGTCAAGTTCTTGTTGCGGACAAACTTGATGAACAAACAATGAAGCAACTTGAGAATGGAGCATCTGTATTGCTCGACGCATCACGCTTAGGTGCCGCCGACAAGATTGACGCATTAAGTTTCTATCCGCTTTATTGGTCATTAACATTCTTCCCTGGTCAAGGAAAGAATACAATCGGCTTATTAGTTCAAGACAAACATCCGGCTTTTGCCGAATTTCCGACTGAATTTCATAGTGATTGGCAATGGCAGAAACTTTACAAAGACTCACGTGCATTCTACCTCAACGACTATCCTGCATCATATAAGGCAATTGCTCAACCTATCGACGATTTCCATCGCAACAATAAGCTGGGTGCTATCTTCGAAGTTAAAGTAGGCAAAGGTAAGTTGCTCGTTTCAGGCTTTCCGCTTAGCGACCAGTCAAATCCAGTCGCTCGTCAGTTAAAACACTCATTACTTAGTTATATGAACACGTCAGCCTTTGATCCGCAAACAGAACGTTCTAAAGAGCAATTATCAGATGTATTCACTTTCCAAGAACCAATAATAAGTGAGGTTCCAAAAGAATTCGCAAATGCAGTTCTTTTCATAGAATGTGCTAAAAACAATACACAAAAGGAAAATGATATCAAATGGAACAGCATGCTGGACAAGGTTACATCAACAAAAAACACTAGCTACACGTTGACTTGTGATGGTGTATGGACCGACGACAAAGGAACTGCTTGGCATGGTAAAGAAATCGACATGTCGATCAAATGTCCACAAGGTATGATTGGATCGCTTTACGTGTATTTTGAAGACTGGAATAACAACGGTCGCACAGGAACCGTTTGTTTCGAAGGCCGCGACTTCGATCTTCCAAAACACAATGGTGGTACATGGGTAAAACTACATGTTATGCGAGAGGATACGAACAATGGAGCGATCAACTTAAAAGCCAAGGCTCTCACGGGTCCTAATCTAATGATTTCAAAAGTTGTACTAATTGAAGAATAACAACTTATTTAGATACAACTCTTACATGATCTAATTCATTATTGTAGATATTGCATCAAATGACAATCCCCATGCTATACTTTCCTTAGATTACGGATAGAGATAGCATGGGGATAAGTTATTTATACTCTTTCTGATTTATTCTATCGGAATATTTTCATTCACATTCCTACTACCTATCAACGCAAAGTAAAGAAGGTAACCCATACCTGCTACAATAAGCCAATAACTATCAAGATAGCCCAAACTATCTGCAATTGCTCCTTGCACCATTGGCAATACACCACCACCAACAACCATCATCATAAAAAGGCCAGATCCTTCTGCAATGTATTTCCCGAGTCCTTCCGTTGCTAAATTAAATGTACAAGGCCACATTACAGAGATGCAAATACCACAGAGCATGAGAAAAGCAACACCTATATGCACATCTGCTAATTCAAAATGCAGATTACTTGTTACTACGGGCATCTTTACCATATAATTCGGAGCATATATACCAATCAAAACAAATAACAGACCGAGACCTGAAACAGCTGCTAACATTTGTCTACTAGTAACGACTCCACCTAAAAGACCACCTAATAAACGACCTATAAGCATTAATAAATAATAGATTCCTACAATAGAACCAGCCAATGATGGTTCTATTCCTAGACCTCCATGCCCTATTGAGTTGGTCAGATATAAATTAGCAATACTACCAATCCCTACTTCTGTGCCTACATAAATAAAAATTGCAATCATCCCCATTCTAAAATGACGAAACGATAGTGCACTATATTTATCTTTAACTTTTAACCGCTCTTTACTTTCAATATGCGGTTCTGGAATTTGAACAAACAGCAATACGATAAATACCAACGCAAAAATTCCCATCGCAACAAATAGTAAAGGATCTGCATCTGATATTGTTTTCTTGATTGCATTCCCCATTAATACCCCTCCTAAGATAGGCACAATTGTTGCACCAAAAGAATTGCATGCACCACCAAAATTAAGACGTTGGTTTGCACGTTCTTTTGATCCAAGTACAGTAAGCATTGGATTCACAACCGTATTAAGTGTACACATCGTAAAGCCTGAAATAAAAGCTCCTGACAAGTAAATCCAAAATGAAGCAGCCTTCCCTCCCAGATACATTATTAATACACCTGTAAATCCCATGACAAGAGCAAACAATGCCGTTTTCTTATATCCTATTCTACGAAGAAGTTTTCCTGAAGGAATTCCCATGAAAAAATATGCAAGAAAATTTGCCATATTGCCAAGTTGGGACTGATAGTTATTAAGATTAAATTGATCCTTTACAATCACCCCCATTGGATTCTGAAGACCGGTTACAAAAGAAATAATAAAGAAAAGAAGAAACATCATTGCAATTGGCAATGCATAATTCTTGTGTGTGTGTTGATTCATGTTTTACAATATTAGACGGTTCACAAATTTTAGATTCTAGGTTTATAGAAACAGATACTGCAAACATAACAAATATTTCAAATTTGTCACATTCGTATCCACAAAATAAACACCACTATTCAACTAATATACAACACCTAATCTTGATTTGGACCTATATTAGTGTAGATGCTGAGGAAAACGAGGATGCAAAATCTTTGACTCCTTTGAAATATTAATAAGTATAAATCCGGATAAGATTAATACGAAAGCTAACACATCATGCCAAGAGAACTGCTGTAATCCCATTTCTATAGAAACAATCGTTCCTGTTATTGGTAATAAATAAATATAAACACTATCAACGAACGGAGGTATATATTTCAACGCATTGATTGTTAGAAGATTTGCGATCATTGTAGACGCAATTAATGTAAAAGCAATCTCACCCCATACTTCGTAATGAAATGGCTCTGTCCATGCCTTTGCGTGAATCAATTCATCAATACCAATTGGAAAAATAACAATTGTCGCTGCAATAGCCATCCACTTCAACACAACAAAAGAATTAAACCGGGTTGTATATGGCTTAATCAATATAAGGTAGACTGCATACATAAATGAAGAGGTGAAAACTAAAATATCGCCTAAAAGAGAATCTCCAGCAAGTCCGGAATGTGGAACAGATGTTATATAAATAGTTCCTCCTACTCCCAAGCAAATCCCAACGACCTTATTCCAAGTTAACTTTTGATGTAAAAAAAGAATAGATAAGGCCATTACCATTATTGGCTGACATACACGAATTACAAAAGCATCTACCGGTCCTGTTTTAGAAATTCCCAATATATAGAAAAACATATTTCCGGCCATCCCGATCAAGCCCCCTAACATTAGCATCCATCGGTCTTTTCCCTTAACAGCTTTACGTACATCTTTCGGTAAGAATAAACATATAGTTGAAAAACCAATTGCACAAGCCATACAACGAGCTAATGTGAGTCCGTAAGGCCCAATCCACTCGGGCATTACATGCTTCATAAAATTGGTATTGAAGCTATAAATTAAAATTGTACCCAACACCATTAAGTGTCCATATATCGCTTTGCTATGCTTTATTTCTTGCCCCATTGTTGTGCCTAGACTTTATATAAAGAAGAAAATTGACTCTTCTTCGGTGGTTTTACTCTTTCAGAAACAAACTTCGATCGTGAATAGTTGAAATGAGATTACCACTTTACTATTTCTATCCAAACTATTTGATTCGCTATTGCGTTATATTAGAAATGCAATAAGCGCAAAACAAAAACAACTATGAACAAAATAGACGAATTATATAGACTCCTTCGCAATAAGCCTGGTCGTGAAGAAGATTTTTTATATTGGTTCCTTGATATCTCAAAACTATTGATGAATCACTTTGCTCTAGAGTACAATGGGCGCATCGCAAGACTTGAGGAACTTGAGTTCTATTATAATGATAATCCAGATGTTCTAGAAAACAATACAAACAGTGTACATGCCGACGATACCACTCATCGCAATGATATTCAACGACGATTCCCGACATGGTATTTTCACCATACCGGACCTCATGAACACAGTGGGTACAAGGCTTTACATTATACCGGACTTGACTTTTGTTTTGGTGATGAATCAACCTGTTTTGGTATTTTAATCAGAGCTATTAATGAAATCAACGATGAGCCGCTTGATAATGGTTATGAGTACGGACCATCGAGTCTGCTACTCAAACGAATATTTCCGGCACTCGGAATCTATCCCGATAGCGACGTTCAGAGTCCAAGAAAGATTCTGAATAGAATAGAGTATCTTGATATGATGAAACAAATTGAAACGGGGAGTATATTCGACCATCGTATACTCAAATGCATTCCTTTACATAGAGAGCCACAAGCCGAAGTATATTTTGCACCTCGCGTTGGCTTAAATCCCAAACACAAATTCTGTAATAAAC
>CAMTPD010000044.1 GCA_947074265.1 uncultured Porphyromonadaceae bacterium | reverse complement strand
ATTGCACATATTCAGAGTCGTTATTGTAGCATGCCACCTGATAAGTGCCGGCATTGATGCGAACGGTTTCTCCGGTAGGAACAACATTATTAAACGAATAGATTAATTCGTTTTGCATGTTGTAGAATAAAACCGTCATACCCTCAGGTATGGTCGATACATCACTCCAATCAAATTTTATTTCAATACCAGTCTCTTCTTCACATTGCGGGCACAACTCTTTGTTGCGACATCCCGAAAGCAGAAAAAACAATACCAATGTTATCCCTGCGGTATAATTTAATACTTTCATTTTCGTCCTCCTTTTTTGCCTTTAGTGAAGTCTCCAATTATCCATACAAAGCTCACTTCTGCCTTTACCGGACCGATATACTTCAATCCTTTTTTCTCCAATATGCAATAAGAACCATTTTGTGGCTTATATTTATAATATGTACCACCCACACATCCCAGGCCTATCACAAAATCGAACGAAAGATTTTTATTCAGTTTCACAGCGTATCCATAGGAGCCACCTATACCTAGGTATAAGTCATTTTTATATCCTGTATGTCCCCATTCAAAATCATACATACCACCCATTAGGAAAAAGCCGGCGTGATGCCCGCCAAGCATTTGCTCGTGCGCTTTCTTGCCAAACCATTTTCGGGCTTCTATGTCAGCCCCATAGGTACGCCAGTACCGGTGTTTCCGATCGTTGCTCCACCATGCGGTATTCCAGCTGGCATTGAGCGACCACAGCTGAGGAAATATAAACTCTACGGCAATGTTCGGAATCATAGCACCATCGTATAGTAAATTGGTTTTTACCGCGATACCGTTTATTTTCCTATCGGAAACATTCTCTGTTTGTGCCGAAATTGGCTGATGCAACCATGCTGTGCAGGTAAGCAGAATAAAAGATCGTATCCAACCTCTTACTCTATTGTGAGTTTTATGTTTCATGTTGATTTTTTTTATTCCACTGCGGCACATACAGGTATTGCACTTGCACTCGGATTTACTTGATAATACACCTTAGGATTTGCTGTTACAGAAAACATCAGGTTGAGATATGTATTTTTGTTTTGCGGATTCGGAGAAATAACGTAATTCATATTACTCCAATAGTAACCAATTCTGTCGTTAGGTAATACATTCATGATTGCGCCATCGTTCGGTCCCAATCCTCCCGTTGTAGCTAGGAATATATTATATACATCATTGCTATTCGGACTAAACTTACATCCATTGATAGGAGTCGTTTCAAACTGATAGCCCATGCTTGCAAACGATGATATTGTATACATGTTCGGAATAAAATATCCTGCCGGTGATGGATCGTATATTGTTTTTACACTACCATTTTGATTGATATTCGCACCCCATAGCATATACGAGATCGGACTCTCCCAGTTATGTGGGAAGTCTGGAGAAGGATAAAATGTCTGCGGATTCAAAATGCCATAATTCAAGTTGACAGCTGCAGCTGTTGGTGAAATGTTAAATTGAGTAGGGCCAAAGCATGTTTTGAATACTGCGTCTACACCATTCGATGACAACATCGGATCTTTACGCCCCCATTGATAGTAGCACGCATTCTCTCCATATATACAAGTAGTATCCTTTTGTACAATTGTAACCTCTTTCGTTACATTACTTGTGTTTTGTGTAAAACGAATCGTGATAGATCGTTGATTATAAACATAAGTCGCGGCAGAGCATCTACCTATACCAAATGGCATAATGCTTTGGTTGCCATTACCCAACACTTGAGTTCCGGTATTTAAAGCCCAATCGGTCACCCAAATGTGCCAACTCCACATCACCTGATTGTTTTTACGAATAGAAATAATGGCATTTCCTTGTCTTATCGTTTCCGGAGATACATAGAATTCGATGTATTTATCATCGTCTGCCGAAATTCCGATATTTGTAACCAAATCTGGAGCGTCGCACCAAACTAATTGAGCCTCGGCACCTGTCGTATTAATCTCCAGTTGGTTGATTGATGTAATATCTGTTCCCATATAATTTTGGAACAATGGAGCAGTATTCGTTATGCAATTGCTGTTATTGATCGTATAAGCATTAGTTCCGTTTTTAATCGCATTTCCCATTACCGAACAAGGAAACTTGTACCATCCCGGAGCATTTACAACATAGCAATTGGCCGTAGTATATGAGCCATTTACCAAAGACAAATCCTTTTTCTTATCAAACAGTATCGAATCGGCCTTTTTTAGGTCATTGTCAATAATAGATGTCGTTGTATATGGTGCAATATTGATGTTGAAAGACTTTGTTTTACTTGAGCTGTTTAACGTATCCGGATTAAAAATCGTAGTCCAGTAAGGATCCGAGGTGGATGAAGAAACAATTTCAGCCTTCCATCCGAGGTCTTGTATTAAACCGGCTTGCGATGTATAAATGCTTTGAATATCCAGGGCTACATTACCACCGGTATAAGAAGCGTTGTTTCCCGTTACGTCTACATTTAGCGTATACACACCCTCTTTTAGTGTATAGATGTATTTGTTTCCGGCGCTCCAAGAAGTCGTACCAGCAGTTTTCAACGGAATCACTTTCGCGTCAATTCCTTCAAATTTTACCACAATGGCAGCCTCGTTTGTCAAAGCTTGCGGAATCATCATCAAATATCCATTTGTAGCCATCACCGGAGTTGTCGGATTTGTAGCTTCAGCATTCTCAATCAAACCGATTTGATACAAATCAGTCGACATACCACTGGGATCTACCCATTGCGGAGTCTTATTCGCCATATTTAGCATCAGTTTCGCTGAAGTGTATACACCTTTTACACCGATGTATTCAATTGGCACATTCTCGCCGCTTACATCAAAACCAATACAAGCCAACGCATGCGTAAAATCTAGTGGAACAATTGTTTTGAATAGATCCATTTGCGGAGTAGCCACCATTAGGTCCGGTTGGTTTGCTACGTTTGTCGGAACGGTATATGTAAGAGATGGAGTTGGTCCTTGCTCTGCATCAATCACAATACCATTCGTTGTTGATGCGTAAGGAGCGTAAGCAAAAAAAGAAACCTTACCCGTCTGTGGCCATAGATAAGTCTTCTCAAAACTCCATTGATTATCAGATGTCTTATCTACTGTAACATTGGGTAAGAAAGTTGACGATGCCGTTGGAGAGGATGCAAACAAACCAGGTGTATGATATCCTAATATTCCAATATTTTTAAAAGCGGTATCTGATACGGAATTAATTGGAGTTCCCTTTGTAAGATCCGAAGATAAATCTGTGTCAACAGATACAGAACATTGTATTGTGTTGCTATCCAATTTGTCACTATCCGTTATATCACTGCAAGCTATAAGTGATGTTGCTAACAAACAGGCAATAAGTGTGGTTTTCTGCATAACATATATCCTATTAGAAATTCGTAATAAGGTGCTTTGTTTCTAATATCAACCTATCATGAATCTAAAGGTTTTTGTTTTAACAGGATAGCGGATTTTTATTTAAATATATTCACCTATTCAGGGTGGCTTTGCTTGATTACGTTATTTTTTTCGATCATGCCAAGCCAGCGGGCTACGAGTCCTAAAGTTGTCCCCTGAATAAGAACCGATGTTACAGAAATGAAAAAAACGATGTTGAATATCATTTGAGCTTTATCTACTCCCGCAATCAAGGGATAAGTTGCAAAAACAATAGGGACAGCACCACGCAATCCAACCCAGGAAATGTAAAGACGTCTGTTCAAAGACATCTTAAACGGAGCAAGGGCAACGAATACACTCAGCGGACGTGCCACAAACATTTGAAATACGGCAATAAGTAATCCAATACCCATGACAGGTACAATATACGACGGGAACACCAGCAAGCCCAACGTAAGGAAAAGGATGATTTGCATGAGCCAAGCCATGCCATCAAACATTTTAAAGATTTCTTCTTTTTGAGGAAATGCTTGATTGCCAAGGTATACGGCAGCAATGTATATTGCCAAAAAGCCATTACCATTGATAAGGTCCGTAAATGAGAAAGTGATAAACATCAGAGAGATTACCAATACCGGGTATAATCCTTCAATACCTAATTTTAAGCGTTGAAGCAGAAACTTGCTACCAAGACCAAACAGAAAACCGGTTGCTGCGCCAATCAGCATTTGTAATATGAAATGTACGAATATTGATCCGAAACCACCATCTTGATGCTGCACCAAGGCAATACAAGATATAGTAAGAATATAAGCCATGGGGTCATTACTACCACTTTCAAGTTCGAGAGTAGGTCGTAAATTATCTCTTAAGTTCAGGTTTTTTGCACGCAAAATAGAGAATACGGCAGCAGCATCGGTCGAAGAAACAATGCTACCAAGAAGTAAGCTTTCATAAATAGTAAAATCTGTAAGCCAGAATATAAACAGAGCCAATGTAACGGCGGTGATGAGCACACCGACTGTAGAAAGCATGACACCCTGTTTTAGTACAGGCTTTATACTACTCATTTTAGTTTCAAGTCCACCTGAAAACAAGATAACATTAAGTGCCACGATACCTATAAATTGCGCAATTGAAGGATTGTCAAAATAAATACCACCAATCCCTTCCGAACCGGCCAACATTCCAATACCTAAGAATAAGATAAGAGTGGGAACTCCGAATTTATATGAAGTTCTTCCGGCAAGAACGCTTATAAATAATAGGATAGAGCCTATGAAAATAAAGTTTTCGGTAGTGATATTCATATTACTGTTTTAATTTAATGATTTGCAATAATGGTATATCGAGTCTTTTCCAGTTTTATAACTGCTATTAAGGCCAGAATGTTTATAAGTTATACAATATACGTATTTGTTTTTAGTTGGTGATTTTTGCCACATGTTGATGCCACAGCGCAACGTAGAATACCACATTTTCCGATGGTTTCGTGAAAACGTGTAAAAATCGTTTTCAGTTATTTTTATTGATTACATGCAGCGTTTGCGCCATAGGATAGCCAAGATCTAGTTTTTGGCATGGTATTTTCATTTAAAAAGACATAAGGCCCTAACATCACTTAAACGTTTAAGATTGAAAGTTCTAAACACATAGAATTTCTAAACCCTTAAAAAGACAGTTATGAAAAAGTATTTTGTTTCAATTGCGTTGTTGTCGGGATTTACATTTGCTACTCAGGCATCCCCGATTGTAGATGTGGCTCCGCTTGATTCGTCAATCAACTCTCTCACTGTTCAGCAAGAACAGTTTACCAAGATTAAAGTCGTAGAACTACCCAAAGCTGTGGCTGATAAAGTGAAGGTTAAGTACAAAGGTTGTGTGATCAAAGAGGCGGCTGTCGACAAGCAGACAATGATCTATAAGGTTACGGTAACAACTGTCGATGGCAAAGATGTTGTTGGCTTGTACAAGGCTACGGGAGAAGAAGTTCCGGAGCAGAAAGTAGACAACTTCAAAGAGCCTTTTGAAGCCGTTCGATTTTAAATTCTCTCTAGGTTCTACATTGTCTAAGTATTCACACAAGGGTATTTCTATCCTTTAGGAATTGGTTTAAACAAGAACCCCTGCTTTTGCTGTCGTATTTTTGAAGTGCGACGCAAATAGCAGGGGTTTGCTTTAAACCGTTACCTCAGGGGGCAGTCGGGCGGTCGCGATTTGGGACAGCGGCCTAGTATCAGTCCCAAGAGAGCCCAGATCAATTCGAGGAGTGATTTTAGTTTTTTCATTTTATACGTTTTGTTTTAAGGTGAATAAAAAGGAGAATAAACCAAGCGTGGGCTGTTTTACGCAGCGTCGTCTTCGCAGTGAGGATCTTTTCTGAAATCAGAAATTGAGAGGTTTTCCAAGGCAATGATTTCGCGAATGTCTTGCTCTATACTGATCAGCATTTTGCGATAGCGTGGTCTGTCGTCGCCATTTGTCTCGGTAATGTATGCGCTGTACGAGATGGCTTGCGCGAAACTCTCGGGGTGAAACGACAGGGTTGCCTCGCGCGGATATTGTACTCGTAGCAAACGACCGTAATCCATAAAACTATCGGTGGGAGTGCGGTAGCGTCTAAAGCAGAGGCCTCGCGAGGTGAGCGAACTCTTTCCGCCGTGCCAGTAGTCGTTTGGCTTACCGCAGGCAATGATCCCGAAAAAGTTGTTGCACGTTGTGGCCATTCCGCTTTCGCCCCAGCCCGATTCGATCGCCGCTTGTGCCAAGATCATCGATACATTCAAGTCAAATGCTTTTGCCGCTTCGGAAGCAGCCTCAAACAGCTGCTTCACGAATTTGGTCTTTTTGTTGATGAATGGATTCTTTTTCTTCATGCTTAGTCTATTGTGTGAGGTTTGTCACAATCTGCTGTTTTGGCTACAGTTTCGATCAGCTCAAACTTCGCCTGATCGCGTATTGCCTGCATCGACAGAGATGGGCGAAATACCAGGTTGGGACGTTTCATCAGGTGCACCTTAAACTCCTCTTCGGTGGCAACACCCGTACTGCCGGCCTTGAGCTGAAAATTACCAAAGCCGTCGATCACCACGGTTTCGCCACGCAACAACGCCTTTTTCACCATCTGCACCATCCCGCAGATCACCAGGCGGATATCGCCCTCACTGGCGGTGCTTACCTCGCTGATGTCGGAGCTCAACTGGTCGAGCGAATACTTACCTGCCGACTTTGTGGATCCGTATACCAATTTCGAATCTGCCGGAGCATCTTTGTGCATGTTTTTGCGCCACACTGTTTTGTACTTTAATGCCATACTAATTTAATTTTTTTGAGAGGTTTGTATTATCGGACGAGTCGGCTCCCATGTGTCGGGAATCCCGCTTGATCACAGTTCGAAGGTAGTGTGGGGTAGAGGGGAGCAATCGCTCAACGGAGCTAAAGGGGAGTAAAAGGAGTTCAACGATTCTCAATGGCGTTATAAAAAGACTATTTGACTGAATAATTAACGGTATAAGTTGTATGAGTACGCATATAAGTACATATATTTGTGTGAAACAAAATGCCTAACAATATGAGAACTGCAAATTATACCGATCTAAGAACCAATCTGAAAGGTTATATAGACTCAGTGATTGACGATTGTGAAACTGTAATTGTGAATCGGGGAAATGGAAAAGGAGTCGTAATGATTTCTTTAGATGAGTACAATTCGTTAAAGGAAACAGAATATTTAATGTCGTCTACAGCTACGATGAAAGCTATACGTCAAGGTGAGGAAGATATAAAGAATGGAGATTGTCTCGATCAAAAAGAAGGTGAAAGCTTGGACGATTTTCTTAATAGAGCGTTATGTACAGAATAAAACTGTCTGAGCAGGCACGTAAAGAGTATGTTTACTTCTCCCAAAGTGGAAACAAAACTGTTCTTAAAAAAATAGCAGCTCTACTTAGTGATATAGCAACTCATCCTTATGAAGGAATTGGAAAGCCGGAGCCATTAAAATATGCTTTGGCCGGTAAATGGTCGAGGAGGATAACTGCAGAGCATCGTCTTGTCTACTCTGTCGATGATGAAACGATAGAGGTATTTGTCTTTTCTATGAGATATCATTATACCCAAAAATAGAAGATTGAGAAATGATATTTTTTTCGGTTCGTTTTCCGGTGAAACTATAGAGGTATGGACAGTGTAGTAGACTCGAAACGTTTTCATTGAAAACGAAAACGCATCTTCGACGAAAACGTACAAACGTCTTCAATGAAAACAGAATTTCGTTTTCATTGAAGACGTTTTTTGATAAAAGAATCCGTGTTGTAATATCCTGTTTATGAGTTTGTTTGTAGGTGTTTTGTTGGTGTATATGCTTGATTGTTAAGTTTTTATTTCGTATATTTAAATAAAAAACAGACAAATAACATGAACCACGCAACATTAACAGCAAAGTCAGAACCGGCATTTGTGTGCCGTAGTTATTCATTTCAGGAGTTAGCCCTTTTGTACAACCCGCATAAGATCGGAAGAGCGTCGTGTAGGGAAAGAGTGTACGGCCTGGTGGAGATCTC
>CAMTPD010000043.1 GCA_947074265.1 uncultured Porphyromonadaceae bacterium | reverse complement strand
ATATAGGAACAACTATTCTGCTCTTTTGTCTATTTACAATGGGGTGTGTAAAAAATGAATGGATAATAGAAGACAACAGAGTTCCGGGATATGATCCGAACAAAAGAAATATTGTTTATTTCAATCCTAGAATAGAAAGCAATTATACTCGAGCCTTGACTCCATTTCCCCAAAATTGTCTAGCTCAAATATATACGTTTAACTACAATGGAAATAACGAACCAATAAGTACTACGACATATGAATCGTTACAAGTTGGCACATTATCGCCTGTAGCTAAACCCATAAGTGTGCCTGTCGGCTCTTATAATTTTTACGCAGTATCGTCTAAACAGGATTCACTTCCACCAACATTCACCAATAATATAGGTGCTAATATGATAAATGGTACCGATTACTTGTGGTGTGGAATGCAGGACATTAATATCGTTGAAAATGGTTCTGTTGTTGACCTCACATTCAAACATTGCGCTTCTCAAATTGTGCTCTCAATCGTCGACAACGGATCTTTGGGAGTAGAAAGTATTATATATGCCGGCACTGGAGTCCCTACATTGAATGGTACTGCTGTTTGGGATCTCATGACGGGTGAAATTGCTCAAATGAGTACAGATCCCGGAGACGTAGGGATTGGTCTGATCGATGGATTAACAGCAAAGTTTATATTCCTTCCATACATGACTGATAAAGAAAATCCTGTAGCTGCAGCCATAACATTAAGCGATGGAAACGGATATATGCTAAACACTGCAATTCCGCCATTAGAAAACGGTTATCGAAGTGGTTATTCTTACCACTACAATATATTAATTGAACAAGATACAATCATTGTTGACGACGTGGTTATTGCACCATGGATTGAGCATCAAGAAGGTGATATTAATGTACAGTAAAGTTATTTTAGCATGAAACAGAATCAGTTATACACATGTGGATTATTTCTCCTTTTGCTTTTCATAACCTCGTGTGCAGGAGAGTCTTATCGTATCAATATTGAAGACATTCCGAGTTCGGATAAAACGGATACAACAAAATATTATACAATTGCTTTTGAAGCACAAGTTAGTTCTGTGTCGAAAAATGAATTTGTAACACGCGGTATTTATACTCCCGATACAATACCTTTCCCTGTAAATAGATATGTACACATGTACATATACAAAGAGAATATTACACCTATAACCGGAACTCCTTTTGCTTTTTCGATTTTAAAATCGAATACCCAAGGAACAATGACACCAATATCGAGTCAATACGAATTAAAGCTGCCACCGGGAACCTACAATGCATACGCTGTGTCCGAACTCAACACAACATATAACAACCAGCTTACATTTGTCAACTCCAATGGTGCGGGAGGAGAAAAGGTTGGTTTTGCCAACAGCTTAGACTTCTTATGGTGGAAACAAGAAAACATAGTGGTCTCAGAACTTGCCAATGAACCTATCCAAGTTATTTTTCAGCAATTATGTACCCACATTCAACTTAATATACATGCAGGAGAAGGTCAAAAGATTCTTAATTATTATTCAGGAGATATTTCTGCTCCTACCGTTTCGGCATGTACCTTACAACTTGCTACGGGCATAGTTACGCCTGCCCCTACTGTAGACTCCAATCAACGAATAAATCTTACGAGAGTAGATAGCATATACTATGTAGATTTAGTCCCTTTCACACTAGAAGGAAACATATTAGTAAAACTAAATGTCGAAGTAGAACAAGGATATAGCGGGTGGAAAGATATTTATTTACCTGCACCGGAAGACAGTCAGTTTAAACAAGGAAATGCCTACATATACAATGTATATTATGACCTGCCATCCAAAACATTCATGCTATTCGAATAATTCGATATACCAATTAATTATTTGTTCTTGACACCTTACTTTATCAGGAATAAGAGTCCATTCTTTGTAAACAGGAGAGTATAGCAGTCGTTAAATTAACTATTTTGTTAATCTAAAAGACTTGCTTTCGTCTTCATTCTCGCTTTTTTCGTTTTAAAGCAAGTAGTTCAAACATATTACTCTTTTTGTTTATATTTGCTTTTGTTAAACATTGAAAGAATGGACTCATTTGTTGCTTATACCATCCGTAAACTTCCGCTTGTAAGCTTTATCAGTGCATTGTTTATTATCTACCCCAACATCGTATGCATACCTTGGGAGTGGCAAATGTTGCCCGGTAAAAGTGAAGCCATTGTTTACTCTTCATTTTTCATCTTCCGATTTGTCTACTTATGGACGCTATTCTTTTGTCTGATCCGCTACAATCTAGGCAAAGCTTCTTTAATGAATCTCTCAAAACGTTTTATGCACAACTTCGGCATCTCAATGGGTGCTTATCTAATTTATTTAGTTCTCTACTGGTTTGCAAAGTCTTACGGTGCGCACGACTGCTTTGGGAGTATCTTGATCTTTCAGTTTTTTGTAGTCTGTTCCATTTGCACACTCATTGGCCAATTGGCTTTGCTCTATACAGCTCAGCAAGAGAAGGAGCTTGAGATTGAACGACTCAAAACTGAAAACCTGCAAAGTCGTTGCAATGCGCTTATGAATCAGATTAATCCTCACTTCTTCTTTAACTCGCTCAGTGGTATATCTTCGCTGATTCGCAAAAAGGACGATTCGAAAACACTCGACTATGTAGATAAGCTCTCCGATATTTTCCGTTACATCTTACAAAGCGACCGCAAAGGGCTGGTTCCACTTCGTGAAGAACTCGACTTTATCGAGGCTTTTCGGTACGTAATGGAGGTACGTTTTGCAAATAAATTAGCTTTCGATATTCAAATCGATGATCACGATAAAGACCGATATGTGCTTCCGGCTCTTTCACTGCTTCCTCTAGTAGACAACATCGTGGTGCACAACATCATCGACATCGATCACAAGATGGTGATCTCAATTACATTGAATAAGAAAGGTGAGCTGATTGTTTCCAATCCTGTATATCCGAAGATCAGCAAACCCAAAACAAACGGAACCGGTCTCAAAAACATCGAGAATCGATTTATATTGCTAACCAACAGAAAAATAAAGATAGAACAAGCGGACAATACCTTTAAGGTCTATCTTCCTTTACAATAAGAGCTATGAAAGTACTGATAGTAGAAGACGAAACCTCTGCTTACGAGAATCTGAAGGAGATTCTTCGAGAGATTGATCCATCCATCGAAGTGATTGCAAACACCGAGAGTGTGGCACGCACGGTGGAATGGTTGCGCAACCATACATTGCCCGATTTGATCTTTATGGACATCCATCTGTCTGACGACTCTGCATTCTCTATTTTCAATCAGATCGAGGTAAACACGCCGATTATATTTACAACGGCCTACGACCAATATGCCATTGAGGCTTTTCAGGTAAACAGCATCAATTACTTGATGAAACCCATCAAAACGTCGCAGGTAAAGCAGGCTTTGGAGAAGTTTGAGAAACTCAGCAAAGCCAGTTTGATGCAGTACATCGCGCAAATGCCTGTGCTCGCACCCGCAGTAAAGTACAAAGACAAAGTGCTGATTCCGCGCAAAGATAAGCTGGTTCCGGTAACTCTGTCTGAGGTATCTTTCTTTTACACGGCCGATAAAAACACGGCTGTTTACTTAAATACGGGCGACTCTTTGCCTTATGCAAAGACTTTGGAGCAAATCATGACGATGCTCAATCCACAGGATTTCTTTCGGGCCAACAAGCAATACATCATCAATCGTGAAAGTGTGACCGATATTACAATCTGGTTCGACAGTAGATTACTCGTTACGCTGAATACACCTGTACCCGAACGAATTTACGTAAGTAAAAACAAAGCGGCCGAGTTCAAGGCCTGGATGATAAACGATTATTAAAACCTCTTCTAATTCATAACACGTATGCTTCGAACATTACGACTTACACTAGCAGCAATAAGCTTTACGCTCATTACCCTGCTTTTCCTTGACTTTTCCGGCACGCTACATGCTTGGTTGGGCTGGTTGGCTAAGATTCAATTCGTGCCCGCTATCCTTGCACTCAATGTAGGTGTTGTACTTTTTCTAGTCTTACTTACCTTAATCTTGGGTCGCGTGTATTGCTCCGTGATTTGTCCACTGGGTATCTTTCAAGATTTATTTGCCCGAGCCGGACGTATCGGCAAAAAGCTTCCCTACTCGTACTCTCCCGCAAAAAAATGGCTTCGCTACGGCTTTCTAGGATTATTTGTAGTTGCAATTGCGGCTGGCGTTAGTGTGATTGTCGCACTACTCGACCCGTATGCTGCCTACGGACGCATAGCCAATAACCTTTTCTTGCCGTTGTGGCAATGGGGAAACAACTTGCTTGCATTTGCAGCAGAACGTGCCAACAGTTATGCGTTCTACAACGTTGATGTGTGGGTAAAAAGTATTCCGACTCTGGTAGTTGCTGTGGTTACATTGATTGTTGTAGTTGTTCTTGCCTGGAAAAACGGACGCACATATTGCAATACCATTTGTCCTGTGGGCACACTACTGGGCGTGCTTTCACGCTATTCGGCATTCAAGATTTTGATTGATGATTCATCGTGCAACAGTTGCGGCTTGTGTGCCCGTCATTGCAAAGCAGCATGTATCGATTCCAAGGCACACACGATCGACTATACGCGTTGCGTTGCTTGTATGAACTGCATCGGTAAATGCAAAAAGAATGCTTTGTCGTTCCGATATGCTTATGCGCGCAAACAGGAAACTACGCAACAAGACACACCAAATGCCTGCTCGGCAAATGCGGCACAAGAGAAGCGTCGCGGTTTTCTGTCGGCAGCAACATTACTGGTTGCTACTTCTCTCAAATCGCAAATCATTGAAAAAGCAACCGATATCAAAATGGATGGCGGACTTGCCGATATCATCGACAAGCAGGCTCCAAAGCGTCAAACTCCGCTTACTCCTCCGGGATCGCTCAATGCACGTAACATGAAAAACAGTTGTACGGCTTGTCAACTTTGCATCACGGCTTGTCCCAACGGAGTATTGCGTCCGTCGTCTCAGCTAGAGACGTTTATGCAGCCGCAGATGTCGTACGAGAAAGGCTATTGTCGTCCCGAATGTACGATCTGCTCCGAAGTTTGTCCAGCCGGAGCGATCACCAAAATTGGCAAAGACGATAAGTCGGCCATCCAGATCGGTCATGCAGTGTGGAACAAAGAAACCTGCATCCCGATTGCCGACAACCAACCATGCGGCAACTGCGAACGCCATTGCCCAACGGATGCCATTGTAATGATACCATCCGATGCTAACAATCCTGAATCGCTGAAAGTTCCGGTCGTAAATACCGAACGCTGCATCGGCTGCGGAGCTTGCGAGCACCTTTGCCCATCGCGCCCACTGAGTGCAATCTACGTAGAAGGGCACGAACTTCACAAAACCATTTAACACGACTACCTATGCATAAAGATATAGCTATGAATCGCCGTGGATTCCTCAAGATTGTAGGCATCAGCACGGCTTCTTCTACCGCAGTACTTACGGGCTGCTCGTCTGCCTCGAGCGAACAAGGAGGCGACTCTACCGTTCCGAAAGGGAAGATGAGTTACAGAAAGTTACCTTCTATCGACGATACGGTTTCGTTGTTGGGCTACGGTTGTATGCGCTGGCCTACACTACCCTCTCCTGCCGGCGACGGAAACGTGATTGATCAAGACGCTGTAAACCGTCTTGTCGATTATGCCATCGAGCATGGTGTGAATTACTTCGATACTTCGCCTGTGTACATTCAAGGGTGGTCTGAGAAAACTACGGGGAATGCCTTGAAGCGTCACCCGCGTGAGAAGTATTTTATTGCCACGAAGATGTCGAACTTTTCAAACAATGACTTCGACTTCGGGGTAAAGATGTACCACAATTCGTTTAAGGATTTGCAGGTAGATTACATTGATTACTACTTGCTGCATGTAGTAGGATCGGAAGGTGAACGAAGCATGCAAAAACGTTTTATCGACAATGGCATTCTCGACTTTTTACTGAAAGAACGCGAAGCCGGACGCATCCGTCACCTCGGATGGTCGTTTCACGGCACCCAGGCGGAGTTTGACAAGGCATTGGCGATGCACGACGATGTACACTGGGATTTTATTCAAATTCAGCTCAACTATTCGGACTGGAAATATGCCAAAGGGGCAAACGTGAATGCAGATTACTTGTACAGTGAAATTGCAAAGAAAGATATCCCGGTGGTTGTGATGGAGCCTCTGCTTGGTGGACGCTTATCAAACATTCCGCAGTATATTTTCACCCGATTGAAAGAACGCAATCCTAACGGAAGCGTTGCTTCATGGGCCTTTCGATTTGCCGGGAGTCCGCCGAAGATTCTTACCGTACTAAGCGGAATGACGTATTTGGAACACCTGCAAGACAACATTAAAACGTATTCGCCGCTGCAAACCCTGACTGACGAAGAAACCGAGTTTCTTGACGAAACTGCGCAAATGATGTTGCAATACCCTACCATTCCGTGCAACGATTGCAAGTACTGCATGCCTTGCCCGTATGGTATCGACATCCCGGCCGTATTGCTTCACTTCAATAAATGCATCAACGAAGGCAATATGCCAAAGAGCAGTAAGGACGAAAACTATGCCAAGGCACGCAGAGCTTTCTTGGTGGGATACGACCGTAGTGTGCCCAAACTGAGACAAGCCAACCACTGTACAGGGTGCGATCAATGCTCGGAACATTGTCCGCAAAAGATCAATATCCCGAAAGATTTGCATCGCATCGATGCTTTTGTAGAACAACTTAAACAAGAAACGCTCGAATGAATCAGTTAATCAACTTACTGCACGAAGGAAACTATTCGTGCGTGATACAAAACGGAACCGACGTGCGCACGTTTACCCGCAGAGGTGTGATCGATGTGTATGAGTTGCTTCACCACGATGCAGCCTTTCTTCGTGGCGCTTTGCTTGCCGACAAGGTTATTGGCAAAGGTGCTGCCGCATTGATGATACAGGGCGGAGTGGCACAGGTATATGCAGATGTTATCAGCAAATCTGCACTCGCATTGTTTCGGGCAAACAACGTGCATGTGGATTACAAGCTATGTGTAGACGGTATCCAAAACAGAGACCAAACGGGCGGGTGCCCGTTGGAGCAAATTTGCATGGCCTCCGACTCTGTATCGGAACTAATGCCGCTTATCACGGGCTTTATCTCTCGAATGCGTCAACGCAGCAATCCGGCATAAGGCTTATTGCGATTCGGTATCGTACTCGTTGCCATTCGGCTTCGAGATCTGATCAATTCATCAACCTTTAAAGACATTCAAAATGGAAACATCCGTAAAACTTTATTCGCTTCAATACACGCAGGCAAAAACCTATTTGTTTGCCACTCTATTCGTAATCGGAAACATTGTGCTGCCTCAACTGGCACACACCGTTCCGCAAGGAGGATTTATATTCCTGCCTATTTACTTCTTTACACTGATTGCCGCTTATAAATACGGCTGGCAGGCAGGATTGCTTACCGCAGTGCTGTCTCCTGTGGTAAATCACTTGTTGTTTGGCATGCCTCCAATGGCCGTACTTCCGGCAATCCTTACCAAATCAGTCTTTCTTGCATGCAGTGCCGCCTATGCCGCACACTATTTCAAGCGCATCTCCATCCCTATTCTCATAGGAGTTGTACTGGCATATCAAATAGTGGGCACACTGGCAGAATGGGCCATGATAGGAGACTTCATGAAGGCTGCCCAAGACTTCCGCATCGGTATTCCCGGCATGCTAATCCAAATACTGGGAGGCTATTGTCTGATCAACTACCTCTTGAAACGATAACTTTCTGTAGAATTAAGCTTAGACAGGTACGTGTCTAAGATGTGTACACGGTCGTGACGCATTCTTGTCATATACCTGTCTAAGTTGTGCACACGTACGTGTCTAAGCTTAACTACCACGATTACACTGACAAAGGTATACTTTGAGTGAGCTTATACAACATTTGCGTTAATTTTAATGCAAAAAAAGTTGACAGATATATTGCATATTCAAAATATATAACTACCTTTGCAACGCAATCGAGAGAAAACGAGCGCAGAACGACAAGTTCTTTTTGGAGAGGTGGCAGAGTGGTCGATTGCGGCGGTCTTGAAAACC
>CAMTPD010000042.1 GCA_947074265.1 uncultured Porphyromonadaceae bacterium | reverse complement strand
TAAGTAAAGTACCGTCACTTAGTTCGATCGTTGAAAGCACCCTTGCCCAGGCTGTTTTTGAATTGGTGATAGAACCTTCTTCCATCGCATCCGTAAGAGCAATTGCAAAATCTTGAGGATTCTTAATCACACTCTGATGATTTTCGGGAGCAGTAAAATAGACTCCGGTAATGGAAATACGCTTATGCTCGGGACAGTTCTTGTTATGATGAAAAATGATTTGATTGAGATTCTCGCAAATATTGTCGCGCATCCCAACTAGTGATTGCAGCAGTTCATCGGGATAACCTTGTTCTTTGTATTCAGGATAGCCTTGGCAATTGATTACTTTGTTAGCTTCTCGTATAATACACACGCCGTGCATTCTGATAATTGTCAGCATTTAGATAAAACTTTTCGTTAGTTAATTGTTAAATTCGTAAATGCACAAAGAGACAAAACAAATTCCATCTTTTAATCAAGCTATTTCACGCATTCATCCAGTATATTAACAAAAAAAGCTACCCTTATATAAAGGCAGCTTGTACGAGTGCTAAACATTCCGATTGAAAAGTCTAGTGTTCTTTTTTATAAAATATTGTTTTTGAGAGCGTAGTAGAGTGCTTCGTTCATACTTTGCACCGATAGCTTCTTCATTATATTTTTCTTATGATACTTGATCATATTGATGTCTAACCCGATAAGTTTTACCATAGTACTCTCTCTGGCTCCCCGGCTTACGAGTTCAAGAATTTGAATTTCGATCTCTTTTAGCATCTTTTTGTCTTGAAGCACAAACTTATTAGAATGTATATCAAATACATAACAGGTATCTTTCGAGAAGAAATGCATTTCGAATTTACGCTTAAACTTATCTTCTGTTTTACGAACATAAGCCAACAGAAAATTGGGTCTGTCTTTGATGAAACCGACCGGCAACATTCTACATTCTAAATGAATCAACGAGCCATCTTTATGACGAATACGATAATTAAAATGAACCGAATATTCACATTGCGCCTCATTACGCAATGGTGCCAGTTTGAGGGTCGATAGGTTTGCCTTCAGTTCCTTAATAAGAACCAGATCTTCCGGGAGAATGATATCGTACAAAAAAGGAAAACCTCCTGCAAAAACATCGGCTTCGCTATAGCCGGCCAGCTCCATGTATGAGGGCGACATATAGTAGAGATTATAATCTTCAAATCCGGTTATATGCATCGGAACATCTAATACTTTTCCGGCTACAATACTGCTATAAAGCAGCTCCATCATCATGTGTAATCGGTCTTGAATATCTTTCTCTTTTATTTCTTGCAGATAATTCCTAAAATATTTTCGAACGTGTTCCATAATTCAACCTATCGTTTAAATAAGACCTTTCTTGTATGCATAAAAAATCGCTTCTGCCAATGTTTTCACATCGATCTTATCCATCAATGCAATCTTTTGTCTTTTTAAGTTTGACAGTGGCATGGACAATTCATCTGCAATTTCTTGCTCTTTTTTACCCTCTCCTGTCAAACGTAAAATTTTCAAATCAATCGCATTCAAGCCGAGCTTCTCTTCTTTTACAAAACGTTTGTAAACCCGGGAATAAATAAATGTTTTATTCTCCAGAATCTTATCATGACGTAGTATCGGTTTTCCTATATAACTAATTGCTTCGAGAAAGCAGATTGTAGATTCAAGGGAGCCGTCTCTATTATATACTTCCGGATATATTTTTAAAGCATACCCGTGATCGTAGTCAGTAAGAGAATTGTTACCGATGATTGTGAAATAAGATAGACGGTCTTTTTTATCGAGCCGTTCTAAAGTATATGAATTAATCACCTTAATGTATTGATCGATGATCTGTAGATCTTCTTCGGAAAATAGGTGAAGTACACAGTTAAACATTTCGCTATCGGACCCTAAAGTCGATTGCAAAGTAGGATCGTAGTTATAAAAATGGATCTTTTGCTCTCTATGTAAAAATAAAATTGCAGATCGTTGTTGCATATAGACCAATCCTTTGAGCCTAGAGCAAATCTTATCGGCTGTAACAATAGGTTTTGATCTAAAATGCTGATCTTTTATTAATAAGTTAGACAATATCATTTTAATAAATTATTCGACAGTTTTGATTATAAATCTCACATACTCAGACCATCAAAACAATCGGCTTATGGTGCAAATGTAATAAAATCGTTAACAGTGAACAATTTTAACACATATGTAATCACTACAGGTTGTATCTAAAAATACGATACATTCAGACTAAAAATCCACCCAAAACAAAGCATAACACACTGTATGAAAGAAACTTAAACCAAAACAAACACAATATACAACCAGCTCATATCCACTCTAAATATTTACCTAAAAAAAGAAGGCTCCGCCTCTGACAGTCATTGACCAGCCCTAATAGAAACAAACTTTACTCTTGCATACAGGCTGCTTGGTGCTGCAATGCCCACCCTACCAGAGCCTGAATATGGGGAAGCAGGGTTTTGCCAGCATCCGAAAGAGCATATTCTACACGTGGAGGTACCTCGGGATAAATTGTACGGGTTATGAGCTTATGCTGCTCGAGCGAACGAAGTGTTATGGTAAGCATCTTTTGTGATATATCCGGAATGCTACCCGATAAGTGTGTGAATCGCATAACTTCACCTTTTTCTAACTCTAATAGAATCAAAACCGACCATGTATCTCCTATATGATCGAGTATATCACGCACGGGACAAAAATTTTCTTTTTTTTTCATCACTTGTTTCCTTGATTTTCAACAATACTAACTTCGAGGTAAGTCTCTTACGCAAAAGTTCCGTATTGCATTGTTAATGAACGACATCTATATTTGCCTCTACAAAAGTAACAAACTTTATTTTAGTAACTAATACAACAAAACGTATGAAATCCGAAAAGAAAATTGAACAGTTGAAAGAAGGAAAAAACTTTACTGCCGTACGTATCGGTAAGCTTGATACTTTAAACGAGTATAAATTGACGATAGCACCCGGGGTAGAAATCCCGGGAAAAGTATTTGTAGGGAATGACTTGCGAATGACCGGGGCCGAGGTTTCACTTCAACAATTTGAACCAGGTAGTGGTGTCTCTTTTTTGCATACGCACAAAACCCATGAGGAGCTTTACATTTTCACGAAAGGAACTGGTGAGTTTCAAGTTGATGGTAAGGTATTTGCTATTTCTGAAGGAGACATGATCCGTGTGGCTCCGGAGGGTAAACGCTCGGTACGTAACAACGGTAATGAACCTCTGATTATGATTTGCATACAGTACAAGGCTAAATCATTTGATGCACAAGATGTAACCGATGGGGAAATCTTAAACGAACCTGTAACTTGGTAAGATTCCAGGCATGGAATAAAAAAGGCATCCACTATAGAGTGGATGCCTTTTTTACGTATTGTATGTCTTAAGCTTATACCAGCTTTGTTTTGATCAATGAACGTACGTCGTCGTTTTCGAGGAGGAACGACTCCATGTGACGCTTGCGCTTGTCTTCGAGAATATCGCAAATGGTGATTAGGATTCCTGTCTCTTCAACGTTTCCAAATTCGTCGTTGATAGCTGTTCCAAATACTTTCATATTAGGCGACAAGCTCATATAGGCACTTACCAACGGTGGGATATTGATACCGAATTTACGCACCTCTGTATTGAGTACTTTATAGTTGTCTTTGTAGTTATCTTTATTGAAAAGTGCTTCCATCTTGTTGATGTCCATCTGTGTAGGCAACGGCTGAATAGGTACAACCAAGTTGTCCGGATCTGGAAAATGCTTCTTTAAGAAGTATAGCACCATGTCGCGTGCGTCCTTATTATAGGTATCGTACATCGTCATTTTTCCAAAGAAATACTTGAGCGACGGATCGATTACAGACAGGGCGCCAAGTCCGTCCCATAAGTTGTCGAGTACGAATACCCCTTTCTTGGAGTTGAGCGTAGATTGAAACTCCAGGGTTACGAATGAACGTCCCAACTCAACCGTATAGGGAAGATAGTCTTTGATAAATTCCTCGGAAAAATCGAACATGTGTGAAGTGGCCAAATAAGGCTGACCGTTTTTTTCGAAGATTACATCGCTACCGCAAATGAATCGGTAACCACCTAGAATCTTTTCTGATTCGGGACACCATCCGATCAACTGACGGTCTGGGGCTTCTTCGTTGGTATCGTATTCGTCGATATCGACTTCTTGTCCGGTACCTCCTCCATAGAATCGAAACGCAATCTCACGAAGACGTCCGATTTCACGCATCACATTGGGAGAGTCGTGATGAGTTATGATATATAGTTCGTTATTTGCCTTGTTTGTTTTTCGTAGAAACTTGTCACTGGTTAGTTCAGACTTTATTAATTCTACATCAACAGGTTTAATGATATCTTGCATAAACAGTTTATTTGCTGAGATTGTAAACGATTTCTTTCACCCAAGCAGCCCACTGCTTTTGAGTTTTCGACTCATCGAAGTGTTGCCATGGAATGGGTTTGCCAAAATGAATACGAAATGTATTGCCGGTATTCTTAAACATTTCATCGGGCAATAGAATCATTTCATAATTGAGCTTGATGCCTAGTTTCTTGCGAAGATTGGCTAGTGAATAGAATATTCCGCTATTTTTGGCTTCGAAATAAACCGGGATTATATCTCTTTGATACTCGACAGATTTCTGAATAAAAGATTTCTTCCATTCCATATCTACAATCTTACCTCCAGTATTACGCGACACCATTCCTGAAGGAAAGGTGATTACCTGATTGTCGGATGCGTATGTACTATTGATGAGATCGGCAGCCTTTTTAGCTTGGGCTCCGTGTTTGTTGACAGGGATGAAAATGGATCTTAGATTAGGGATAAACATCAACAAGTCATTGACCAAATAGCGTACATGACCGTTGTATTTTGCTCCTAGCAGAGCCGATAAGCAAATCCCGTCTAACCCGCCCAACGGATGATTAGATACAAACGTGAATTTACCTTCGTCCGGAATGTTATTTTCGTTTACAACTTCAAGATTTAGTTTAAACTCTTCTACCATAGCTTGCATAAATGCAACTCCATCCTTGTCTTTATGGGTAAGGATAAGATGATTTAGCTCGTCTTGATGAATCGTATTCTTCAAGATAGTGAAAACAAAATTGGGAATCTTTTTGTACGCAGCCGGAGCCTTTTTCGCTACAACTTGCTCTATATTTATCAATTGAACGCCTTCTTTTTCCATTATTTGGATCTATTCTGCGGCGACAAAGATATATTTATTAATCGAAAGCACTATAAATGATATGTTTTTTTACGTGAAACACGTGCGTTAATAACAGATCTTTAGCTACTACAATGAATCACGCACAATTTTATAATCTTTTGTTTTTCAACATCTTAAAATATTATACATCTTATTGATAACTTTAAGGAAAAATAATTTGTTATTTTATGGGGCTAACTACAGAAATGCTTAATTTTACAAGCTATTCTGTCTGTTTTTTGTGTAAAACTGTTATAGACTTCGTGAAAAATTATTCAGAATACATTATTTGTAGCGTATTGAATACGAATTAAATAAAGTCAAATAGTGTAGCACTCTGTGTTTATTTTAAAATTTACAATTTGGTTTTTCAATACGGTATTTCTCCAATAAGATAAAAAAACAATGGCAAACAGCAACTCAACTATAAAACCAATCAAAAAAGAAGAAGGTTATCATAAGCCTGTTCTTTTACAAGAAAGCGTAGACGGACTGAATATCAATCCGGAAGGTGTATACATCGATGTTACCTTTGGCGGGGGCGGACACTCGAAAGAAATTGTAAAGCAACTTAGTGGAAAAGGTATGCTTTATGGCTTTGATCAAGATGCAGATGCCGAACGCAACATCATCAACAACAAACACTTCACTTTTGTTCGCAGCAATTTTAGATACATCGAAAACTTCATGAAGTATCACAACGTTGAAGCTGTTGACGGCGTTTTGGCCGATCTAGGTGTTTCATCTCATCACTTTGATGCCGAAGACAGAGGTTTCTCGTTTCGCTTTGACGGAGTCCTTGATATGCGTATGAACATGCGCTCGGGAATGAATGCTTCGGATATTCTAAATACATACTCGGAAGAGAAATTGGCGGATGTTTTTTTCTTATATGGTGAGATCAAAAGCTCACGCCGATTGGCTAAGGCTATTGCTATTAGACGTGAACAACAAAAAATAAAAACCATCGGTGAGTTTCTCGAAATCTTAAAGCCATTTGTTGGCAAAGATAAGGAAAAACGCTTCCTGGCTCAGGCATTTCAAGCTTTACGTATCGAGGTAAACGACGAAATGGGAGCTTTGAAAGATATGCTGGAGCAATCGAAAAAACTTCTCAATAGTGGTGGCAGACTTGTCGTAATTACATATCACTCGCTAGAGGATCGATTGGTTAAAAACTTTCTAAAAGCAGGAAACTTCGAGGGCAAAATTGAGCAGGATTTTTATGGTAGAATACTCTCTCCTTTTAAACTAATCAACAATAAGGTTATCGTGCCTACTAAAGAGGAACTCGAAGAAAATCCGAGATCTCGAAGCGCTAAGCTACGTATTGCCGAAAAACTATAAATTGTAACATATTATGGAAACAACACAAAGAAACAGACGCACCGGACGAAAGAAGGAGAAGCGGCTTAGTCCTTCTTATGTGTTGGGTGGAGGCTTTCTAAAAGAGGATTTCGTACTAAAGCATACCAAAATGATCGTATTGATCGTTGTTCTTACCTTCTTGATGATTGCAAACCGGTATGCTTGTATGCAGAAGCTTCGCGAGATCAACAAATTGGAGGTAAAACTAAGAGACGTGAAATACAGAGCGTTATCTTTATCGACCGAACTTACGGGAAATAGTCGTCAGTCACAGATCGAGACTTTGCTCAACAACTATGGTAGCGACTTGCAAATAGCTCCGTCTCCTCCTATCGAAATATATAGGTGAACATGGAAAAAGAGAATCAAAACAAAGATAGCCGCATGCTCAAAAACTACTTCGTCATCGTTCTATTGTTGATGTTGGTAGTAATTGGGATCGTTCTTAAAGCGCTGCAGGTTTCGATTGTTGAAAGAGACAAATGGCGCGAACTAGGCGAAAAACAGAAAGCTGTTAAAGTAAAGGTATATCCTAACAGAGGAAACATCTATTCTTGCGATGGAAAACTGATGGCAACCAGTGTGCCTCGTTATTATCTGTATATGGACTTCAAAGCCGACGGGCTCAAAAAAGATACACTGAATAAGTATATCGACTCGATGGCTCTTGCGCTTTCCAAAAAATTTAAAAACAGATCGGCGGCTTCTTACAAACAACATATTTTAAAAGGATATAACCGGCAGAGCCGCAATTATCCGCTTTATGAAAATAAAGTGTCTTATCTGGACTTGAAAGAAGTTCAGACTTTTCCGTTTTTCAACAAAGGTAGAAACCGAAGTGGCTTGTACTACAAAGAAATGGTGCAACGTCAAAAGCCATACGGAACGTTGGCTTCTCGTACGATTGGTGATATTTATGGCGAATTGGAAGAGGATGGAACCAGTAAGGGTAAGAACGGGATCGAAATGGCTTATGACTCTCTCTTGCAGGGACAGCATGGTTATGCAACTCGTATCAAACTGGGTGTAGGTTGGGCGCGTGTAATTGAACAAGAGCCTGTAGATGGGGTCGATATTCGCACAACGATAGACTTGAAACTTCAAGATATTGTTGAAAAGGCATTGATGGATAAGCTTTCGGAGGTAGATGCCGACTATGGTACGGTAGTACTAATGGAGGTAAAGACGGGTGAAGTAAAAGCAATATCTAACATGGGACGTGTACGTGAAGGCGTATATGCCGAAAGTATGAATCATGCGATTGCTGACGAGGTGGAGCCCGGCTCAACGTTTAAGGTTGCGTCTATGATGGTAGCTCTTGAAGATGGTGTCGTAAACCCTCAAGACTCGGTAGACACCGGATCGGGTATTTTTATGTACAAAGGTGCTAAAATGACCGACCACAACTGGAATAAAGGAGGATATCACGTACTTACTGCCGAAGAAGCAATCTGGAACTCTTCGAATATTGGTACGGCAAAAATTATTTTAAGAGCCTATGAGAATGATCCGGAACGCTTTGTTCAGAAAATTCAAGATCTAGGCTTTGCTCAACCGATGGATTTAGGACTTCCGGAGATCGGAAGAGCGTCGTGTAGGGAAAGAGTGTACGTCCTGGTGTAG
>CAMTPD010000041.1 GCA_947074265.1 uncultured Porphyromonadaceae bacterium | reverse complement strand
GCCAAACACTTGAAGTTCAACGTCTCTATCGCGAAGTTGAGAATCAATTGAAACAAATGGCTCCAGAAGATGCGGCTAAATATACTCAAATCAAGAGTATGTTTTATCCAATGATGGTTTATCTTGGCATTTTCGACACAGATGTATACGGAGATATGCCATATACAGAGGCAGCCCTAGCAGCATATACAAACCCTATGTTGCTAACTCCGAAATACGATTCAATGTCTGATTTGTATGATATTTGGATGAGCCAACTAAATGAAGCTCTTGACAACTTCACTAAACAACATGAACAAACCCAAATTACAATGGGTAGCCAAGATTTTATCTACAAAGGAGATATCTCTAAATGGGCACGTTTTACAAACTCACTTAAGCTTAAACTTGCTGTTAGATACTTATCTGTAGACAAAGATAAAGCTCTAAAAATCGCAAAAGAGGTTACATCTAGTCCAGTAGGAGTACTTAGTGATCTTGATGATGATTTTATCTACAACAAAGGTGTTAATGAATTTCATTTTGGTAATGGAGCGAGCCTTGGTGTTGGTTCCAAGAAATTCATTGATCTTTTGAAGAAAAACTGGGACCCTCGTGTACGTTTCTTCTTCGCTAAAAACGACTTTAACTCAATCGTTGTTCAAGCATTCTTTGATGCAAACAGAGCACTTCCTGCTTATATTGACGAAAACGTAGAGTCTGAAATCGTTGATGGCAAAAAAGTATTTAAAGGATGGAAAGGTCAAGGCGAACCATGGGTACGTTATTATGGTATTCCTGGTGGTATCGACGACTCAAACTTAGGTATCTATGCTGACTATTTCGTTTCTAGCCGTTGGACTATTACATTAAATGACAAAACCAAAACGTATACTCCATACTCTTCATTCCAAGAAGAAATGATACGTGGACAAATCGACTACACTTATCCTGACTATCCGGGTGTAGTAAGTCTAGACGAAGAAAACATGCCTTGGTACGGAATGTTTATGTCTACTGCCGAAGTAAATCTTTACCTTGCAGAGCTTAAACTTCTCGGAGCAGACCTTCCTAAATCAGCTCAAGAGTATTACACTACAGCTGTAGAAATGTCTGTAAAAGCATACAATAGACTTGCTCAATTAAATCGTATTCCTTACTCAGGTATCGTTTACGATAAAAAATTCGGTGCTACAATCGATTTGAAGAGTGGTGAAATCGAGAAAATGATGCAACAAGCAGATTACCAACTTACAGGTACTCCTAGCGAGCAACTTGAAAAAGTATATCTACAACAATACATCCACTTCTATCTACAACCAGATGATCAATTTGCAAGTGTAAGACGCTCTGGTATTCCATCACGCTCAAGCTCTATCTATGCATGGACAGATCACGGAGCTGACAAACCACTTCCTCGTCGTATGGAAATCAACAATCCATCGCCAAGTGATTTGATGGGACCAAACATCAATGCAGCTGCAGAAGCTCAAGGATTTACACTTGGAACAAACGATCCATTCATTCTAAATGCACAACGTGTATGGATTGACAAAAATGCTCCAAACTTTGGTGACGGACCAAACTTTAAATAATCCATCGACAAAGAGGATACTACAGACACATAATTTGTAATTCCCTATAAGCCCTTCATCACAGGTAATACACCTTACGATGAAGGGCTTTCTTTTGCATTTTACTCAATACACCAACTTCTAGCCATCCAGTCATGGCCTAACAATCTTATCATTCTTTACTCAATAGATAGTTCTCACGAGACCTCCTTCAGCTTTCAGGGCAGCACCATTTATCACTGCAGCTCTTTCGCTTGCAATAAAAGCTACGATATCACCAATCTCTTCGGGCTTGATAAATCGGCGAATAATAGAAGATGACCGATATTTTTTAAAGAAGTGTGCTTCAATCTTTTCTTTCGAAACTCGATCCTTTGCACTCAACTTATCAAGAAAAGTTACAACACCTGGCGACATAGTCGGTCCGGGTAACACACTATTTACCGTCACCCCTGTTCCGGTACAAGTTTCGGCTAGTCCGCGAGCTACCGAGAGTTGAGCAGTTTTAGTTACACCATAGTGAATCATATCAGTTGGAACATTCAATGCCGATTCGCTCGAAATAAAAACAATGCGTCCCCAATTTCTTTTCTTCATCGATGCCAGGTACAATTTCGACAGCATCACACCCGACATTACATTTGTTTGAAAAATCTTATTCCACTGTTCGCTCGAAATATCTTCAAACTCCACGCTCTCATACATCCCTATATTATTAATAAGGATATCCAAGACCGGATACATTGCATGCAATCTTTTGCACGTATCCTCATCAGACAAGTCTCCGATAAAAGCTGCAACATCGCCTTCAGGATATGACTCATGCAAACTCTTCATAGCAAGATCGACCGAAGGCTTTGTACGACCATTAATTATCACCGAAACACCTTCTCTCAATAATGAACGAGCTATTTCTAAACCGATACCAGCTGTAGACCCCGTGACAAAGGCTCTACGATTTTGTATTCCCAGATCCATGATGCATAATGTTTAAAGTTTCACGTCTAATGAAAGAAACAAGACGATAAAATAGGTTGTTCGGGTTACCCCAAGATTCCCTGTTCTTTTATAGAGATATTAAGATCTTTTTGCGAGAATAGCCAAATGCTACGATTGTTTAATATACACCAACAACCATAAAAGGCAATACCTATAACCAACTCACAATCATCACAAAAACGAACACACCCATACTCATAAATAAAAGTATGTTATCAAACATAACACACCAAACACTGGATATACTTGCATTTTTTGGCTAAAAAGACGTATCTTCGTTTACCTAACAATGAGTAAACGCCTGACGGATTCCAGAAATCCGCTACTAAATTAACGACGAACAATGAGAATAAAATCAATTGCAGTTGCTGCTTTAGCCTGTTTAATGACAACCGGAGCTAAAAGTCAAACACTACTAAACGAAACACCAGAACAAAAAGAAAAAAGAATGGAATGGTTCCAAGACGCAAAGCTTGGAGTATTTATTCACTGGGGAATCTACTCTGTAAGAGGAGTTGCTGAAAGCTGGTCCTTCTACAACAAATACTTATCGTACGACGAGTACATGTCGCAACTCAATGGTTTTACTGCAAACAATTATAACCCCGAAGAGTGGGCCGAACTTATCAAAGAATCGGGAGCCCAATATACCGTATTCACATCCAAACATCATGATGGAGTTTCAATGTGGGATACAAAAGCAAACGATCTTAGCGTAGTAAAGAAAACTCCTGCCGGCCGTGATCTTCTCACACCATTTGCCAATGCAGCTCGCAAACAAGGCTTAAAGCTCGGTATTTATTACTCACTACTCGACTGGTCGAGCAATGACTACCCACACGAATCGCGTACAAATATGCGCTATCAAGTGAAAGACGATCCGGCTCGCTGGCAACGTTTCCTCGACTTCAACAACAAGCAACTTACAGAGCTTAACCAACAATACAAACCAGACCTATACTGGTTTGATGGTGATTGGGACTTTGATGGCAAAACATGGAAAGCAAAAGAACTTGCAACCATGCTTCGCAAATTCAATCCCAATGTTGTACTTAACTCGCGCATACAAGGATACGGAGATTACGAAACACCTGAACAAGGTGTACCAGTTTCTCGCCCCGACTCTCCATGGTGGGAACTATGTATGACAATGAACGACAACTGGGGTTATGTTCCTACCGATTCAAACTACAAGTCGCCAAACATGCTTCTCCGCACATTTGTTGATTGTATCTCAAACGGTGGTAATCTTTTGCTAGACATTGGTCCGAAAGAAGACGGAACTATTCCGGAAGAACAAATTGCCGTGCTTAAAGAGTTTGGTCGCTGGACAAAGAAGCACTCGGAAGCAATCTACGATACACGCGCCGGGATTCCGCACGGTCACGTTATGGCATACACTGCGCTTAACAAAACGCAAGATATCCTTTACCTGTATTTACCATACAAGCCACAAGGACCAATCGCAATCAAAGGGTTGAAAAACAAAGTAAACCGCACTTGGGTAGTTGGCAACGGAGCAATGCTTGAGACGAAAGTTATCGGTAAATTGTATTGGAGCCAAGTACCGGGAATGCTTTACATCGACGTTCCGGAACAAGCACTTGACCCGGAGATCACCGTTGTTGCTCTACTTCTCGATGGCAAAATCGACTTGTATAGCGAAGCTGGTCAGGTTATCACAAGCAACTAATAAAAACACACATACGCTTAAAGCGGGACTACAAACTACGGTTTTGGTTCCGCTTTATTTTTTACCCATCCCCGCAATAAGTTGTTTTTCTTTCTATCTTTACAGCATTGTAAACTCTATAAATCGATCGCTTATGGTAATGCTTGGTATCATTATATGCATCATTCTGCTCGACTTAGCTGTAATATGGAATATCTGCCGACTAGATCTCACGCCAGCCGAAAGAACGAAATACATTCTCATCGTACTTTTGCTACCCATCATCGGAGTTTCGCTCTTCTATATGATGAACAGAAAAAACGAAGTTCCCAAGTGGAATCTATCAACAAGACTAAAAGACAGAAGCAAACGTAAATAAAAAAAGAAGGCACCTGCTGAACGAATCAGCAAGTGCCTTTTTTATTTTATCTAACTCTTGAGTTAAGATTACAACGACAAAGCAAACTTCGTCTTCATATTCTTAATCTTCAAATCCTTAATTGTCTTGAACAAACCTTGCATAGATGCCTTGCGCACGGCAACATACGAGTGGAATTCCTTCACCTCGATCATACCCACGTCGCTCTTCTCCAAACCACCTTTTTGAATCAAGAAACCAACAATATCACCTTTACTAAGCTTCGCCTTTTTACCGCGACCGATATAAACCGTAATCCAATCGGGCTGTTCCATAGCCGGAGTTTGTTCAGAAAGCACCAACTCTTCGGTTTCAGGATTTACATACTCAGGCATAAACTCAGTAGGACCAAGCAAGATAAACGCACTACCCTCAGCATTCATACGAGCCGTACGTCCGTTACGGTGAATGAAAGCTTCCTCATTGATCGGAATATGGTAGTGAATTACATGCTTAATCTCAGGAATATCAAGACGAAGCGCAGCCAAGTCGGTCGAGACAAACACGTTTGCACTACCGTTGCGCAACTTAATCAACGAACGCTCGCGCTCAGGTTGTTCCATTCCACCATGAAACATCGCGTTCGGAACATTCTTTTCGTATAAGAAATTACTTACACGCTCTACGCTTTCGCGTTGGTTACAAAACACAAGCTTCTGCCCTGCTCCGGTTTCGCAAAGTAGTTTATAAAGCGTCTCTAATTTATCTTTTTCCGGCGAAAGTACCTTCTTGAGCGTAAGTCCGCTTACAAGTTTCTTTCCTTCCAAATAGTCGATACGGAACGGATTTGTCAAGCCAGTATATTCAGGAATCTCAGCATCGGTAGCAGAAGTTAGCACGCGCTTCGTCAAGCCTGGCAAGCGTTCGATAATGGCAGACATCTCTTCGGTGAATCCCATCTCTAACGACTTATCAAACTCATCAAGTACCAATGTACGAATGCTTGAAGCATCGAAGCTACCACGCCCCATGTGGTCAAGAATACGACCGGGAGTACCGATAAGTACTGCCGGAGGAACCTGCAATGAGTTCTTTTCTAAATGAATGGCATGACCACCGTAACAACAAGTTACCTTGAATCCGGTAGACATATCTCTAAATACGCGTTCAATCTGAAGCGCAAGTTCGCGCGATGGCGCGATAACCAACGTTTGCACACCCTTCTCTTCCGGGTTTAGCATGCCTAAGATAGGCAGTAAAAAGGCTACCGTCTTACCCGAACCGGTAGGCGATAGCAAAACAATATCATCGTTTGTAAGAAAGGCGTCTAGTGTTGCAGCCTGCATAGGCTTAAGCGACGTAATCTTCAGATTATCCAACGCCGCTTTCATCAAATCGGTATACTTTTCCATAGGACTACAAAGTTACAGCATCCTTCTCAATCTTAAATCATTCTCAAACAAATCCTTATTGCCGGTTAATGTATTTTAGGTATTCTCATCGTAAATACAATCTCTTTTATACAAAACCGCTACCAAAAGTCTTCTTCGAAGCTTCGATAGCGGCTTTTTATATGCTAGTGACAACAAAACACGACAAGCTATTTTATAGATTGAGCGAACTGTTTATCTATCGCGTAGACACCAATTGATAAGTACCACCGGGCAGCAGCATTGTATCCTTACTTTTCGAAAGTACTTTCTTTGGATATTTAGAAAATACATAGCCTGCGGGCAGAACAACCTCCGCTTTGCAACCATCGGGCACTTCAATATCTATCAGAAGTTTGCGGTCAGCTTTACGAGCAGCCATACGGATAAATCCGTTTACACTATGCACTGTGGCCTTTGCACTCTCTAAAGTTCCCAGTTGCGGCTTGATGCGAAATGTTTCAAACCCTGCACTTGTAGGTTCTATTCCGCATACATATTGCGAGAGCAAAGTAAGCGGTCCGCCGCTCCAAGCATGGTTCATCGTGCCACCACCAAAACCATTGGCACCAATGCCCCACCCCTCCCACAATGTACTACACTCGGGATAATTAACTTGCTCTTCATATCTATGCTTCATTCTTTCAAGGGCATAATCTGTATCACCCATCATAAACAACGCTTCCAAAACATACTTCTCCATATACGGACTCGCATGAAACTCCTTTCTCAAGCATGCTTTCAGTTGTTCGTATTTTTCGTTCGAAGCCAAACCCGACACTACCGCCATTGCTTGCGCCCTATCATCGGTTTGCCCGATATACGACGGAGATCTGTATGCATTACCATTCCAATATTTTGCATTAAAAGCCAGCTTGAGCCGATGCATCATGGCATCATTCTGTGCCGCGTCGGCTGTGCGCCCGGTCATCACGGCAAACTCACGTTCAGCTTGCAAGGCAAGATAATACCATGCTGCTGTAAGCACTTCCAAGTCTACATTCTCTCCCCAATCACCCCAGCTCCATTCACCATGACGCACAATAGGTAAACCCGCTGAATCTACCTGCCACACCTCATGAAGGTAACAATGCAACCGGTCGTAGATAGGTGCAACAAACGAACTATCGCCACTATAAAAATACTGCGTATAGAAACCGTAATGACCAACGGAAGCAAGCATTTGCAAAGGAAGCTCTTTACCCCAATTCACAGCCGGCACAGGGGCAAAAAGTGTACCATCTGCTCGTTGCCAATTCATCAGTTCGTAAATACCCTTGAGAGCCAGGCGTTGTCCGCGCGGATCAAGCGCATAAAAAGTTTCACCAAGCTCATTCACTTCATCACCCCACCATTGTGCACGTTCGCGGTCGGGACAGTCCATATAAGTATCGCGCATGGTAACATAAAGTGTTCGGGCAGCTTTTTGCCACAACATATTATAAAACGGATCGTTGCATTCAAAGCTACCGGTAAAATCTGCATTATATCCCGTCTCTCTGTATTTAACCGCCTCTACCTTTGCTCCTTTCGGTACAATGTAAATCACTTCGTGTCCGTTCATCCAACCCAAGCTTTCGTATTCGCGTGTACCTTTAGTCGTTATGTATTCGGCCCGCACATTGATATCGCTACCACCCTCGTAATGATCAGTCTTCATCACAATTGTATCTCCACCATGCACCGACGACACCTTCAAGTAAGGCGTAATCTGACAATTGTAGGGAAGTTTGCAGTAGATCGTATCACCTTGCGGAGTATAACGTACCGAAACGTAATCGACAAGCCCTGAGTTTTTCCATTGCGGAATCATGCGTTTATGCAATTTCCCAAATGGATACTCCTCCGCCTCCGCCATGCCAAGAATTTCTTTGAGTGTTGATGGTTCTACGTAGATCCATTTTCTTTAATAAAGAACCCTTGAAGAACCACCTTTTTTATGAGCACATGGGGCTGCACAATAAATCGTATTTTTATCGTTATTGTTAAGAGCTGCGATAACAGAACAGAATACATCATACATGCAGCGCCAGAGACACGTCACTACATTGCCGGGAGAAGCCTAATCAGAGCTCCTCTGTGCTGGGATTGAACTCTGCTCTCAAGTAAGGGACAAGTAACTTAACCACTTGGCTAAACAACCCATTCCAAAACACACACATACGTAGCTCAAAAACTCCTCCCTCCTGAACTACAAGCCTGCAAAATGCACCAAACATTAGGACTGTTC
>CAMTPD010000040.1 GCA_947074265.1 uncultured Porphyromonadaceae bacterium | reverse complement strand
AAGAGAGCAACTAATAGAGCGAGTCAGTCGAAAGATTGACTCGCTTTTTTTGTATCCAGTATTGAACATTCAGAAATAACTATCAAGTTATTTGAATTCAGTACAGAAGATATGAGTATATTGTAGATTTAATTAGCCTTTCTAGCCTTATTATAACTCCTTCTAATCGATAATTAACACCTAGTCTGCTAAGATAACTTCTTGCAATCTTCATTAGCATAAGAAGCTTTTATATGCGTCAATAATATAGGCTATACTCTACTTTAAGAGTATTTCAGCCCTTTCAATAATAGAATATACATCATCTGTAAAAACTCCATATCATACGATCTAAAGCTACTAGGCATATCTTCAATCAATCTCTACTAACAATTGAGAATAAGTAAATATAAGACTTCACACGCTTTGACCATTGTTGCATTCTGAGTTTTCTCTTTGCTACAAATATTCGCTACGAGATTGTACGAATATTTACATAGTACATATATATAACAAAAAAGGGAAAAGCAGCTGAAGCTACTCTTCCCTTTTCTTATTATAAGATAAACTGATAACTACTGTAGATCTACAGTTTTTGTATTACCAATTATTTCTTTAAGATCAATTGTAAAGATCAATGTTGAATACGCTGGTATATCACTCTGACCAGTGGTACCATAACCAAGTTTCTGAGGAATCCATACCTCCCAAACATCACCTACCTTCATGTGTTGAAGGGCTGTAGAAAAACCGTCAACTAATCCATCTACTTTGAATTGAGCAGGTCTCTGATCCCAGTTTGAATCAAACACCTTACCATTGATAAGTTCTCCCTTGTAGTTCACCTTCACACTGTCGTTGAACAAAGGGCTCACTGTACCTTTACCTTTCTCGATCACTTTATACAGAATAAACCCATTTTGAGACTGAGAGGTAATTTTTGTATATTCAGGGTTGAAGATTTGCTTATCAAAAGCCTCCTCGTTTTCAATTTTCCAAGCCTCGTCAATTACGTTTTCGTTTTTGTCGCACGAAGTAGCAAATACGATAGAGGTTAGTATAAGAAACAGATACTTGATTGTTTTCATTGGTTTATTCTCCTAGTTGCTTAAAGAGTGATTTCATACTTACTTTGTCTGCAATAATCTTGTTAAGATCAGCGATTGCAACGCGCTCTTGTTCCATCGTGTCACGATGTCTGATAGTAACAGTATTATCTTCTAGAGACTGGTGATCTACAGTTACGCAGAAAGGAGTACCAATTGCGTCCTGACGACGATAGCGTTTACCGATAGAGTCTTTCTCATCATACTGACATTTGAAGTCAAACTTCAAGTTGTCGATGATTTCTTGAGCCTTCTCAGGAAGACCGTCCTTTTTAGTCAAAGGCATTACTGCCAATTTAACCGGAGCAAGAGCAACAGGAAGTCTTAATACAACACGAGTTTCACCATTTTCAAGTGTCTCTTCGCAGTATGAACCAGCCATAACAGTTAGGAACATACGGTCTACACCAATCGACGTTTCGATTACATAAGGAACGTACGATTTACCAAGTTCAGGATCGAAGTATTGAATCTTCTTACCAGAGAACTTCTCGTGGCTACTTAAGTCGAAATCAGTACGAGAGTGGATACCTTCAACTTCTTTGAAACCGAACGGCATTTCAAACTCGATATCTGTAGCAGCGTTAGCATAGTGAGCAAGCTTCTCGTGATCGTGGAAACGGTATTTCTTATCACCAAAGCCAAGAGCCTTGTGCCATTTAACGCGTGTATCTTTCCATTTTTTGAACCATTCAAGTTCTTCACCCGGACGAACAAAGAATTGCATTTCCATTTGTTCGAATTCGCGCATACGGAAGATAAACTGACGAGCTACGATTTCGTTACGGAAAGCTTTACCGATCTGAGCGATACCAAAAGGAATCTTCATACGACCAGTCTTTTGTACGTTTAGGAAGTTAACGAAGATACCCTGAGCAGTTTCAGGACGAAGGTAAACCTTCATAGCTCCGTCGGCAGTAGAACCCATGTCTGTTGCAAACATCAAGTTGAACTGACGCACTTCTGTCCAGTTTTTAGTTCCTGAGATAGGACAAACGATTTCGCAATCGATAATGATTTGTCTCAACTCCTCAAGATCTGAGTTATTCAAAGCATTTGCAAAACGAGTGTGAACGTCGTTTTTCTTTGCTTCGTATTCTAAAACGCGAGGGTTTGTTGCGCGGAATTGTTCTTCATCAAAAGCTTCTTTGAATCGTTTTGCCGCTTTGTCAACTTCTTTATTAACCTTCTCGTCAATCTTTGCCAAATAATCTTCGATCAATACATCGGCACGATAACGTTTCTTTGAGTCTTTGTTGTCAATCAACGGATCGTTGAATGCATCCACGTGTCCTGATGCTTTCCAAATAGTTGGATGCATAAAGATTGCAGAATCGATACCCACAACATTATCGTTAAGAAGTACCATGCTATCCCACCAATATTTCTTGATGTTGTTTTTCAACTCAACTCCCATCTGACCGTAATCATATACAGCTCCTAAACCATCATAGATTTCTGATGATGGAAACACGAAACCGTACTCCTTACAGTGCGATACTAACTTCTTAAATACATCTTCTTGTGCCATATTTTCGAGAACTAATAATATTATCTTTTATCCTAGCACACAAAGTAAATCATTTTTTTCGATTTAGTTTGTATATTTGTCTTTGCTTGAATCATTTTTTAATGGTTTTCAATCTGATAAATACATCTTTAGTCTGCTTATGGTACCCGAAAATATTCACGATCAAAACGAAAACGACGAAACTCCGGATATGAATCCCGAGAATGCACATTCTGACTACAAAGCACCTGCTAAGTTGGCCGACAATGCATCTCAGCAATTATCAGGAATGTATCAAAACTGGTTTCTTGATTATGCCTCTTATGTGATCTTGGAGCGTGCTGTTCCGAACATCTTCGACGGTCTAAAACCTGTACAACGACGCATTCTGCATTCGATGAAAAGGCTCGACGACGGACGTTACAATAAAGTGGCCAATATCGTAGGTCATACCATGCAGTTTCACCCACACGGAGATGCCTCAATCGGAGACGCATTGGTGCAGCTCGGACAAAAAGATTTGTTGATCGATTGCCAGGGAAACTGGGGTAACATCCTTACGGGCGATGGAGCAGCAGCTTCACGTTACATCGAAGCGCGTCTTTCAAAGTTTGCGCTCGAAGTGCTGTTCAACCCTAAAACTACACACTGGAAACAATCCTACGACGGGCGTAACAAAGAACCGATGGCTTTGCCTGTCAAATTCCCATTGCTGCTTGCCCAAGGAGTAGAAGGGATTGCCGTAGGTTTGTCTTCAAAGATTCTACCGCACAACTTCAACGAACTGCTCGATGCTTCGATTGCCTATCTTCGTAAAGAAGACTTTGTGCTTTATCCCGACTTCCTTACCGGCGGATATATTGATGTAACCAAATACAACGATGGCGAACGAGGTGGCTCCGTTAAGATCAGAGCAAAAATCAATAAGTTAGATAATAAGACCCTTGTCATTACGGAGATCCCTTACGGAAAAACAACCTCTTCCGTAATCGAATCCATCATTAAAGCCAATGACAAAGGCAAGATCAAGATTAAGAAGATCGACGATAATACGGCGCAAAACGTTGAAATCCTGGTACACCTAGCGCCGGGCGTTTCATCCGACAAGACGATAGACGCATTGTATGCATTTACTGATTGCGAAATCAGTCTCTCGCCAAACTGTTGTATTATCAAGAACAACAAACCTTACTTCCTCGGAGTAAGCGAAGTGTTGCGCCATTCGGTAGATCAAACCGTATTGTTGCTCAAGACCGAACTTCTTATCGAAAAGTCTGAATTGCACGAATCGTTACTGTACGCATCCTTAGAGAAAATCTTCATCGAGGAGCGTATCTATAAAGACAAACAATTCGAGAATGCACCTTCGGTAGATGCGGCCATTGCGCACGTTGACGACCGACTTACACCTTACAAACCATCCTTTGTGCGCGAGATTACAAAAGAAGACATTCTACGACTTCTCGAGATCAAGATGGGACGTATCTTGAAATTCAATTCAGACAAAGCAGAAGAGAATATTCTTCAAATCAATGCTTCTATCGAAACCGTTAATAAACATCTCGACAACCTTATCGGTTATGCAATTAACTGGTTTGAAACACTCAAGCGCAAATACGGAGCAAGTCATAAGCGACTTACCGAAGTGCGCAGCTTCGATACCATCGAAGCAACCAAGGTGGTAGAGGCAAACGAAAAGCTATACATCAATCGCGAGGAAGGTTTTATCGGTACTTCGTTGAAAAAAGACGAATACATCTGCAACTGTTCCGACATCGACGATGTGATTATCTTCTACAAAGACGGTAAATACAAAATCGTGAAAGTAAGCGAGAAGATGTTTGTAGGCAAAAACATCCTTTATGTAAACGTATTCAAGCGCAACGACAACCGTACGATCTACAACATGATCTACCGCGACGGCAAAATGGGCGCAATGTACATCAAGCGCTTCGCCGTAACCGGAATCACGCGTGATAAAGAATACGATGCTACGCAAGGAAAACCCGCTACTCGTGTTGTTTACTTTAGTGCCAATCCGAACGGAGAAGCCGAAACGGTAAAAGTAATCCTGAAGCCGAAGCCACGTCAGAAAGTATTGACGTTCGAGAAAGACTTCAGTTCTATTGCCATCAAAGGAAAACAATCGATGGGTAATATCCTGACCAAAGCAGAGGTACACAAAATCTCCTTAAAACAAAAAGGAACCTCCACGCTAGGCGGACGAGAAGTGTGGTTCGATTGGGATGTGCTTCGCATCAACTACGACGGTCGTGGCGAATACTTGGGCGAATTTCAAAGCAAAGACCAGATTCTAGTCGTATTGAAAAACGGTGAGTTTTACGTTACCACCTTCGATCTGAGCAATCACTTCGAGACCAATATCCTACGAATACAGAAGTTCAATGCAAATAAGGTCTGGACCTGTGCTTTTTACGACGGAGATCAAGACTATTATTACATCAAGCGTTTCCAAATGGATGCGTCGAACAAAAAGCAAAGCTTCATTGGCGAAAACGAGAAGTCACGAACAATCATCCTGACCAATCAATACTACGCTCGCTTTGAAGTAATTTTCGGAGGAAACGACTCGTTTCGTGAAGCACTCGATATCGATGCCGATGAGTTTATCGGAGTAAAAAGCTTCAAAGCTCGCGGCAAACGAATCTCTACCTATCAGGTTGCCGAAATAAAAGAACTTGAGCCGCTTCGTTTTCCCGATCCTGAAGAAGAAGACGCTGATGAAGACTTTGACAACGAAATAGACCTATCTGTCGAAAGCGAAGAACCGATCAGCGACTCAGACCTTATAGCAGAGATCACCGGACAAATGAACCTGTTCGACAAATGATAGTATTATGAATAAACTGACTGTTTGTATTTTCCTATTTTTCGGAATTGCGCAAGCACTGTTTTCAAGCACCAAAGACACTTTGAACTTGTACGAAAACGATGCAGAGCCTATTCCGTATTCGACAAACGAAGCTACCATGTTCGGAGTGGGGGGATATCAAATTCTTGATACCTACCTTTCGCCCTACACCTACAAAGGTTGGGGAATCAGCGTAGCAAATGAAAAACTTAAAACAGTCAGTCTATTCAATTACCATGGTGTGCGTCAGCAAAACTTTGGTATTGAGTTTTCTTCGACCGAAAACGATGCAAAGACCGCCTCGTATCTGTCGGGAATGCTCAACTATGGCATTGGCTACGGATACAGATTTGAGCCATGCAAAAACCTACGGCTTATACCCGGTGTGTCGGCGCGTGCACTAGCAGGCTTTATCTACAACACGCGCAACGGAAACAATCCTGCATCGATGAAGCTCGATGTTGCCGCCAATCTTACCGGTATGGCCATTTATAACTTTAAAATTCGAGAGTTTCCGCTTACGTTACGCTTTCAAACAGAAATACCCTTCTTTTCGGTATTCTTCTCACCCAATTACATGCAATCGTATTACGAGATATTTAGCTTGGGCAACTACAAAGGAGTGGTCAAGGCCGGATCCTTGCACAACTATTTTACCATGCGCAATTACCTCACCTTAGATATTCCAATCTATAACTATACCGTACGTGTAGGATACCAAAACAACATCTACAAAACGAACGTCAATGACCTCACAACGCACATGTACTCCAATAGCTTTATGATTGGTATCGTAAAGGAAATCGTTTCCTACTCGGGACGCAAACTCAAAAACAAACGCGGATACAACAGTGCATATTATTAATCAAGGTATGAAAAATACGCTCTATCTACTTTTAGCCTTCTTTTTGTGCACATTCAGTGCATGCGACAAAGAAGATCAATATACACGAGACTCCTATCGCAACTTCGAGGCCTTGTGGCAGATTCTCGATAAGAACTATTGTTTTTTCGAGTACAAAGATGTCAACTGGAACGATGTGTACGACAAATACGCTGTACAAATGAGCGATACGATGAGCAGCGATTCGCTATTTAATAAATTAGGCGATATGCTTTCGGAACTAAAAGACGGACATACCAATCTGTACTCTTCGTTCAACGTGGCACGGTATTGGAAGTGGTACGAAGACTACCCCGACAATTTCAATGAAATGGTACACCGTCATTACATGGGAACCGACTATCGAATTGCCGGAGGTATTAAGTACATGAAACTAACACCCGATATCGGATACATTTATTACGGAAGTTTTATGTCGCCGGTGGGAGATAGCAACCTCGATTACGTTCTGATGTACTTTGCCGATTGCAAAGGATTGATCATTGATGTACGCAACAACGGAGGCGGTAACCTCACCATGTCTGACCGCATTGCTTCGCGCTTTGCAAAGGAAAAGTTAGTTTGCGGGTATATAAAGCATAAGTCCGGACCCGGGCACAATGATTTCTCCAATCCATATCCGATCGAGCTCACACCTTCCGATCGCGTAAGATGGTTTCGCCCTGTAGCCGTATTGACCAACCGTCGTTGCTATAGCGCGACAAACGACTTCGTAAACAAAATGCGATTATTCCCACAAGTGATCCAAATAGGCGATAAAACCGGAGGAGGTAGCGGCTTTCCCTTTAGCTCGGAATTGCCCAATGGGTGGAGCGTACGCTTTTCGTCGTCGCCTATCCTTGATGCAAAGATGCGCATTACAGAATTTGGGATCGATCCCGATATTTCGGTAACCATGACACAGGTAGACGTGATGGCGATGATTGATCCTATCATTGACAGAGCCGTTCGCTACATCTCAGAAAATGCGCCGGAAGTAGAAAAACCGACCATGCTTTACAATTCGCTCTCCGATTCTTTACGAATACAGTAAATTTTTTTTCAAGCGTTTATCTTGCAGATAATAAATAGGTTACTTGCTTTTTGCGCCTTTGAGGTAAAATTAGTTTCAAAAAAAGTATACCTAATGTTTGGAGGGAATGAAATTATATCTATCTTTGCACACGTAAACGTCATGCGGATGTGGCGTAATTGGTAGCCGCGCTAGACTTAGGATCTAGTGCCGAGAGGCGTGGGGGTTCGAGTCCCTTCATCCGCACGATAAAAGCTTCGAGAGTAATCTCGGAGCTTTTTTTATTTCTACCTACTCGTGCATCCTTCGCATCGAATAGGGATATTGTAAAAATCCATTTCTTCTGTATCCGGCAGCCATTCGGCATAAATACCTCATTCTGCACGTATTATATCTACTTTTTATCTGTATAGCATAAGAATCCGTTCTTTTTTGATCTGACATTCTGTTGGCAAGAACGCAGTATTGCTTTCGAGCGATTCATCTTCTTTGTAAACAACTTTGCCGAGAGGTAATAAAAAGAAGCATTTACAAGTCATGTAAGCGACAAGTTGTAAAAGCTAAACGCGCTCATAGTGGCGTCGAGGGGATGAAGTAGGGCGTTGGTAGGGTTGACGCCAATCTGAGGCATTTAAGCCCTCAAGAATTAGTGATAACGCGAATTATTCTTCGTGAAGATTCCAAATAGTATTCGTGGTGATTGTTTACACTCTTCGCGGTGAATGCATTTACTCTTCACGGTGAGTGAAAAAACTCTTCGTGGTAACTAAAAACGGTATTGGTGAAGACTGAAAATGGCTTCAATGAAAGCATAAAACGGCTTCAATGAAGACGATTTTTCGTTCTCGTAAGAACCAAGCAACGTTTTTACAAGAACCAAACAGCGTTTTTGTA
>CAMTPD010000039.1 GCA_947074265.1 uncultured Porphyromonadaceae bacterium | reverse complement strand
GAACAGAGCAGTTCATGCCAAGAGCGTAGAGGGTAAGACGTAGAGTTGAAGAGTAGATAGACGGCGGTGTAAGCTCGCAGAGAGCAAAACAGTAAAGCGGGTCAGTCGAAAGATTAACTCGGTTTTTTTGTAGCCAGTATTTACTGTAATATTTTTTGAAATAAGTTTTACCTTTATTATTCGACAACATTTTCAGTATTTATTGCTTCTATAGATAAGAACAGTATAAATTGTAATATATGATACGGGAATATAAGAAAGACGATATAGAGAAGATTCTAGCAATTTGGTTAGAAGCTTCTATTATTGCGCATAACTTCATTGAAAGCTGTTTCTGGGAGTCTAAGATGGATGATATGCGTAATCTATATTTACCTTCAAGTATTACGTATGTATATGTTGATGATCTTACAGAAGACGTATTAGGCTTTATTTCTTTAGTCGAAGATCATATTGCCGCAATATTTGTGATTCCCAACAAGCAAGGAGTTGGAATAGGAAAGTCCTTAATGAATCATGCCAAGTCTCTTTATCCACGCCTTTCTTTGTCGGTATTCAAAGATAATAACCGATCCATATCATTCTACAAACAGCAAGGCTTTAGAATCATTAAATCACAAGTTGACGAAACAACAGGGTTAGAAGAATTAGTGATGTGCTATCATTCGAACTAAATAATAAAGCCCCCCTGTAAATTCATACAGAGAGGCTTCGTTGTATATACTTCAAAATACGGTAACTACTCTTTAAGCCATTTTGTGATACGCTGCATCACTTCGTCCTTTACGCTTTCAGGAAGCGTTCCTATACGCGCCAAATGGCTGCCATTAGGCTCTATAGCAATAAAAACATTTTCTTTATTCTTAAGAGAAGTAATACCAGCAGCAGTCCAAGGGTCATTTTGTCCGTACACAAAGATCATTTTCGGATCATTTTCTTTCAAATAAGAATTGATCTTTCTGTGCAAAGTATGGTCAAACGTCGTTGTAAGTCCGTCTGGAAGCATGATTGCATTCAAATAACCCTTTGTTTCCTTAACTTTCAAATACTTCTTGAACGGTTTGATATCGTATCCATAATAACCCAATTCCTTCGAAGCCTGTACAAAGAACGATTCGGTCGATTGGCCCTTTGCAAAATAATCCGGAGCACAAATCTTGATTAAGTGATCAAAGATCTCTTTTGTAGAGGCGCTTTTTCCAGGAATCGACGCAGTCGGTGTACCCCATTGCCAGATCGAGAAAGAATACTCCAGTACCGTATAATCTAAAACCTCCTCTTGTCCGATGTTAAAATCAAGACTTTTCTCTTTACAGTACGCATCAAACATCGGTTGAATTTCATCCCTACGTTTCAACACCTCCAATTGATAATCTTCAATGATCTGACGATCTTTCTTTGATCCCACTTTACCAAGGAACGGTTCATGGCGGCCATCTTCTACATCGCGGCAAACAGGAGCTACATACGGAACAGAAATATCCACATCTTCCGGGAAGAAAGTACGATAGATAATCGTCGTTTGGCCACCTTTGCTGATACCCGTGCTCATCCACTTACCCGGATAAATCTTTTTCATCGCCGTAGTCACATTGTGCAAATCATAGGCAGAATTCTCGGCAGTAAGATAAGACCAATCAAGAGGCTTTGGGGTAGACTCCAAGAAATAACGATGCTCAACAAACACCACATTCGCGTCGAAAAGCTTCGAAAGCTCCTCACGATAGCGCGGATTCATAGCATATGCACCACCATAACCTTCGGTCACAAGCACAGTTGGTTTGTCGTAACCCACGTGCATTACAACAAAACGTTGTTTAAAACGATCCGAATTAGGATTAGAATGATCAAGCGGTTGGTCGATAAAGCACACATACTTTTCGGCATAATGATCACTATCGAGCTTCTTTATATCGGAGAAACGATTTTCTTTTTCAAGTTTCGATACAAGATCACTTTTTTCAGCTTGTTGAATGGAAGTAGTAACCGTAGTAGCATAAACCGACGGATAAACACATGCCAAAGCAAGCAACAATACGAGTCTAAATAATCTATTCATGGTATTTAAATAATTAATAATAGTCTTATTCTTTTGATAGCAAAGCAGCATTTCGCTGCCACCCTTCAAATTTAGTCCTTTTTACGGCCGAACCTTTAAAAAGTCGGTTAAACTCTTCGCGAGACATCTTTTGAACAAATTCCTTTGTCCAACTCAATAATTCGGCTTTCGGGACAAATTCTGCCGTTTCATTCGGTTTTGCAAACCGATTCCACGGACACACCTGTTGACAGGTATCGCAACCGTACACACGATTGCCAAGAGACCCTTCAAATTCGGAAGGAATATCCCCTCGATTCTCTATTGTCAAATAAGACAAGCAACGGTTAGCATCCAGTTCCCTACCCCCAATCAACGCATTAGTCGGGCAGTTGTCGATACAGCGCGTACATGAACCACAGCGCGACTCTTGCGTAGTAGCGTAATCTAGTTCCAAGTCAATGATCAGTTCGCCGAGGAAGAAATACGTTCCGGCATTCGGAATAATCAATTGCATACTCTTGCCTATCCAGCCCAGTCCGGCCCTCCATGCCCAATAACGTTCCCATACGGGAGCCGAATCGGTAAACATCCGACCTTCGATCGGCGCAATATCAGTATGAATGTATTGAAAGAGTTGAGCGAGTTTGTCTTTAACGACAGTATGGTAGTCTTCACCGTAAGCATAATAAGACACTTGCGGTGCTTCAGGATTTTGCAGTATTGAAGGGTAGTAGTTGAGAGCCACTACAATAATCGACTTAGAACCCTCCACGAGCAATCGCGGATCCATTCTTTTTTCGAAATGATTGTCGAGATAAGCCATTGAGGCCTGCTTTCCGCCACGGAGCCATGCGGCATATTTGTTTCGAAAAGCAGGATCAACAGACTCAGAAGGAGCAAAGCCACAAGCCGAGAAGCCCAGTTCGAAGGCCTTATCTCGAATCAGCTTTGTTGCTTCTATTTTATCCATTCTTTAGGGAGTAATTTAAATTCATATCCTTCAGCCTTCAGCCACTCTACAGCCTTAGGCATCGCATATTTCATATTCTTTTCCGCCTTTAGCGAATCATGAAAAACAATGATAGACCCATTACGGGTATATTTCTTAACAACTTCGAAAACCTCTTCAGGTGTAAGTAAAGGGCTATAATCACGGGTTACAACATCCCACATGATTATTTTATAACTTCTCTGTAGAAGCAGGGTTTGCAACATTCGCATGTGTCCGTGCGGAGGGCGGTAGAGTTTACTATGGATTAGTTCTGCCGCTTTGCGAATATTTTTCATATAGTTTTTGGTCCAATAACGAAGACCTTGAATGTGGTTGAAGGTATGATTTCCTACATCATGGCCTCTATCGAGCACCATCTTATAAACATCAGGGTATTTCCTCACATTATCTCCAACACAAAAGAAAGTCGCCTTCACATCCAGGCGATCCAATTCATCCAGTACCCATGGTGTAATCTCGGGAATCGGACCGTCGTCGAAGGTGAGGTAAACACACTTCTTCGACGACGGGATTCTCCAGATTGCCCCCGGGAACAGCACTCTGTATAAAAGCGGGGGTTGTTCAATAAACATAAAATCTTATTTAGTCAAAGACTGCAAAGCCATACGGTAGTTGCTAAAGTCTTCCATATATTCCTCTCCAAGTTTTGAGTTATAATCTTGGGCAGTACGGATTATTTCCTGTACAAGGAACAAGTCTTGTTGTACGTCTTGGTATGCCGAAATAAACTGATTTGTTTTCAAGCGGAAGAACCAGTTCAAACTCTTGATTCTAGAGTCACCCATTCTTTTCAAGATCTCTTCAGCTTTGGCATTCTCACCAAGTTTAAAGTAGTTGATCGCCAACGGAATCGCATTGTATTCGAGCGGAACGTTTTCGAACGGAAGCACTTTCACGCAATAGTCTAGCGCTTTCAGAGCCTGCTCGTTCTTGCCTTCTTCGATCAACTGACCCGTAAGCTCAGCAAACAAAGTACGCATCGACTGACACATACGTAAGCTATTCTCATCCAAATATACTTTCGGATTATCCACGCCACCCCAAACGAACTTATTCATCAGGTTGTCGTACATCTTATCCGTATTCAACGCATGGTCGCCATTTGCTGTATTCATCGGAACAATACGATAAGTAAGACCCTCCTTTTGGAAGTAATCAGACAAACCTGCGTATTGATCTCTAGCCACCGAAATAGCGTAATACATCGGACGTTCCCAGTTGTTATTTTGAAGCATATCGTAGATTGTAAGCACTTGCTTGCCGATCACATTCTGCCCTGCAAGGCTGATACTCATCGTATCCAAAATAGAAGCAGAATCTGCCACAGTAACCACTCCATTTTCCAGAGCAGCCGCTTTATCTACCGGATAAACCAATTTATCGGTTGGGATAAAGTCGAGACGTTGCGACGTACCCGGAATCTTTTTCGTTCTATCATCGTCAGATAAAACAAACGCCAATGCATCTTTCAACTCAAGCGGTTTGTCTACCAGATTTACAACGTAAGAGAAATCCCTTGTACCTTCCACATACTTATCATACGACATACTGATCGGAAGCGGAGCAGAGTTGTAGGCCTGCTTTTGCATCTGTTTGATGTACCAATCGGTCTGTAAGTAGCTCGTATTACATACACGCACGTCGGTTCTAAAGCCCTCTACTTCCTGAGCGTACCACAATGGGAACGTATCGTTATCACCATTGGTGAAAATGATCGCGTTCTCGTCGCACGAAGTAAGGTAATTGAATCCCATATCGCGAGCAATGTAGCGGTTCGATCTGTCGTGGTCGTCCCAGTTTTGTCCGGCCATTTGGAAAGGAACGAACAAACAAACGATAGACGAAACAGCAGCCGAAACAGTACCCGAAAGCTTCAAATACTTTTCAAGTCCTTTCGCTATAGCTACCACACCAAAACCAATCCAGATACAGAACGCATAGAACGAACCTGCATACGCATAGTCACGTTCGCGCGGCTGATAAGGCGTTTGATTCAGGTAAAGCACAATTGCCAAACCGGTCATAAAGAACAAGAAGAATGTAATCCAGAACGTTTGCACACCCTTTTGGTTGTAGTAAACTTGAAACAGCAAACCAATCAAACCAAGAAGCAATGGCAACATATAATACACATTATGTCCCTTGTTGTCTACAATAAAATCAGGAAGATTATCTTGCGGACCCACCAACATTGAGTCGATAAACTTGATACCTGTAATCCAGTTACCGTTGGCAACGCTACCGTACCCTTGAATATCGTTTTGGCGACCCGAGAAGTTCCACATAAAGTATCTCCAGTACATGAAGTTTACTTGGTACGAGAAGAAGTAACGAAGATTCTCCGCAAAGGTAGGCTTCATCACCGTCTTCGTTTCTCCACACTGGGTAAACGTAACAGGAGTACCTTTAAAGTCGCTCCACTCTTTGTAGGCAGAGATGTGACTTGGGCTCGAGCTGTACATACGAGGGAAAAGCATATTCAACGCGTCGATATACTTATAATCCTTGTCGTAACGTACTACGAAATATTTATCCTTTTCGTTGGCATCTTTCTTGATTACACGCTTCCAAACCGGAGCTTCTTCCGACATCACAGGAGAGCAATCTCTGCCTTCACGTTCTACGTCCGAAACAAAAGTTTGACCGTAAATCAAAGGCGTTTTACCATATTGCTCACGTGCAAGATACGTGCGAAGCGTAAAGATATCGGCCGGATCATTTTGGTTCATCGGCGTATCAGCGGCAGCACGAATCATAATCGTAGCATACGACGAATAACCTACAACGATTACCATCAACGAAACCAAGATTGTATTGAGCGTGTGAACGTTTAGTTTCTTGTAGTAGAACATAAACGCAGTCAGAGCGGCAATAATAATCAAACCAAGCACATAACCGCTTCCGATAAACGGAATACCCAGCAAGATCACCGAAAGAATAAATGAAATACGCATACGCACCGGATGAATCTCTTTGCGCATCGTTTCATAAATACCCCATATCAACACACCGGCAAGTAAGAACAAGTGAATAAATACCCCCGAATTATAAGGCAATCCAAGCACATTTACCGCAAAAAGTTCTACCCATCCGCATACTTCTACCAAGCCTTGTACTACGCCGTACATCATAATGCCTACGATGGCAAACGATACTACCAGCGAGATAATTGTACCTTTCAAGGTTGGATTCGGATATTTCTTGTAATAATAAACCAACACCATAGCCGGGATACACAACAAGTTGAGCAAGTGAACACCGATCGAAAGCCCCATCAGGTAAGCAATCAAGATAATCCATTTGTCAGAGTTTGCGTTATCGGCGGCATCCTCCCATTTCAGGATAAGCCAAAAGACCACCGCGGTAAAAAGCGAAGAGTACGCATACACTTCACCCTCTACAGCCGAAAACCAAAACGTATCCGAGAAGGTGTAAACCAATGAACCCACAAGTCCGCTACCCATGATACCGATCAACTTCGAAGTGCCAATGGCTTCGCCGTCGGTTGTCATCACTTTTCGGGCAAGGTGTGTGATGGTCCAGAATAAAAACAAAATAGTAAGACCGCTGAAGATTGCCGACATTGCATTTACCATAACGGCAACTTTAGACGGATCCGAAGCAAACTGAGTAAAAAGGTTTGCAGTCAGCATAAAAAACGGAGCACCCGGCGGGTGACCTACTTCAAGCTTGTAAGCCGAGGAGATAAACTCTCCACAATCCCAGAAACTGGCAGTTGGCTCCATCGTCAATAGATAAACGGTAGACGCAACAGCAAATACCAGCCAACCCAGCAGATTGTTGATTAACTTATATTTTCCCATATTTAGATTGAAAATTAATACGCAATACATTAGGAACGTTACGTTCGCTGATTTTCAATTACAAGACACAAAGATAAAAAGCAGATTTAATAATGAATTATTATTTTCATATTATAATATTCTTATATTGCGGCCATAAAGGGTATTTCTACAAAAATCAGTGATGATTAATATTATTTAAGCTCTTTATTTTAATATATCTTTGTTCTCTTTATCAGGAAGATAGTTTCAAATATTAATAAAACCGTTTATGAGTCTAAGACAGAAATTCATGCTAACGCTGCTTTTATGCGTTAGTTTTGGAGTATTTGCACAGCAGCAACAGCCCCAACCGCTGCCTATCGACCCTAAAGTCAGATATGGCGTTCTAGACAATGGTCTCACTTATTATATCAGACATAATGAGTTGCCAAAAGACCGTGCCGACTTTTACATCGCACAAAAAGTAGGATCCATCCTCGAAGAAGATTCTCAAGCCGGGCTAGCTCACTTTCTCGAGCACATGGCCTTTAATGGAACTACCAACTTCCCCGACAAAACAATGATGAATTATCTTGAATCAATCGGAGTGAAGTTTGGCGAAAACCTCAATGCTTACACCGGATTCGACGAAACCGTATACATGGTACTCAATGTACCTACAACTCGTAATTCGATCATCGACTCGTGTTTACTTGTATTGCACGACTGGTCGGGATTCATTACACTCGACTCTACCGAGATCGACAAAGAACGTGGCGTAATCCGCGAAGAATGGCGTACGCGTGGCAACGCGCAGATGCGTATCTGGGAACAAATGTTTCCACAAGTTTTTCCGGATAGCAAATATGCCAACCGCCTTCCTATCGGTAGCATCGACGTTATCAACAACTTCAAACCGCAAGAAATTCGCGATTACTACAATACATGGTATCGTCCCGATCAGCAAGCAATCATTGTAGTAGGCGACGTAAACGTAGACAAAGTAGAAGCAGATATCAAAAAGATGTTTGCCGATATTCCGAAACGCACCAGCGAAAAAGAACGCAAATACTTTTCGGTTCCCGACAACGACGAACCTATTGTAGCGATCTCAAAAGACAAAGAAGCAACTTCTACAACCATCAATTTGCTATTCAAGCACAATCCGATGCCCGAAGGCATGAAGGCTACCGTTGCAGGACTTGTGGCAGATTACATCAAGTCGGTTTCGGCAACCATGATGAACGAGCGCTTCGACGAAATGCGTCAGAAAGCAAATGCACCATTCTTGTATGCAGGAGCGAGCGACGGCGAATACATCGTAGCGAAAACAAAAGACGCATGGTCGGTATTTGCTGCTTGCAAAGAAACCGGAATCGATCAGGCTCTTTCATCAATTACAGAAGAAACAGAGAGATCGGAAGAGCACACGTCTGAACTCAAGTCACTCCGGAGAATATCGTATGCC
>CAMTPD010000038.1 GCA_947074265.1 uncultured Porphyromonadaceae bacterium | reverse complement strand
GTTATACTCTATAATTCATAGATATTGTAAATTATGAATGATATATGGGCTTATTCTATGGAGTTTATAATTTAGTGTTTTAAGCAGAATAGTAAAAATGAATCAACTAGGCTAAATTGTATTATGTTTGCAAGTTTGTGTCTGATATTAACAATATTGCTATAAATATATAATATTTATTTTCGAATAAATATATTTTATATATATTGCGTCAATTCTTTTATAGTTAACCATGATAATTTACAATTATAATTTACTCCATGAAAACAAACAGAAGAGACTTCCTTAAAACAGTGGGAGGTATTGCCACATTAACTGTTGTGCCTCGTCATGTATTAGGTAGGGGATATATTGCTCCTAGTGATCAATTGACTAAAGGTATAATTGGAACTGGCGGGATGGGCCGCGGGCATTTAAATTATGGCGGAACACGTCTAGTTGCAGTGTGCGATGTTGATAAAAATCATTTACAACTCGGAGCTAATCTTGTAAAAGAGAAAATTGCTCAATACCATGATTTTAGAGAGCTTATTCTTGATAAAAATGTTGATATAGTTCATATCGCAACTCCACCTCATTGGCATGGGATAATGTCGGTAGAAGCTGCAAAAGCAGGAAAAGATATTTGGTGCGAAAAGCCAATGACCCGAACAATAGGAGAAGGGAAGCGTGTTGCTGAGGCTGTAAATCAATATGGCCGTATTTTTAGATTAAATACCTGGTTCCGTTTTGATGACCCATTTTATGGATTAGGAACACCCGTAAAACCTTTAAAGAAGCTAGTGCAAAGTGGTATGCTCGGTTGGCCACTAAAGGTGACAATTAGTAAACATACCGGTTTCGACTGGAAATTTTACTGGGTAGGGAAAGAACATCTAGATCCTGCATCAGTTCCTTCAGAGCTTGATTACGATATGTGGTTAGGACCAGCTCCATATAAACCATATAATCCACATCGAGTACATGGTACTTTTAGAGGATATTGGGATTATGATGGTGGCGGCCTAGGTGATATGGGACAACATTATATCGATCCGGTGCAATACATCTTAGGAAAAGATAATACTAGTCCGATTAAAGTTGAAGTTGACGCTCCACAACAACACAACGATGCTGTTGGAACATGGCGCTCTATAACTTATACGTACGATGATGGCTGTCCGATCGTTCTTTGGGGTGGTGATTATGGGGATCCTAATACTCCTTACATTGCAGGTCCTAATGGAAATGTTTATAAAAACTTTGTTTGTGATATTCCAAATTGGGAGAAAAAACTAGCAGATTTCCCTGAGCCAGAGCCTCAAAATACAGACTTTGTTGATTGTGTAAAGAATCGACAAAAGTTTGCTTTGAATGAACTGAATGGACATCGTTCTTGTACGATCGTAAATATGGGATTAGCAGCACTTCGTCTTAATCGTACACTTTATTTTGATCCGGTTACCCAATTGTTTGTCAACGATGAAGCCGCAAATAAGTTAGTTGATCAACCAATGAGAGCTCCTTGGAATATTTAAAAACCCGAAGCCATGAGAAAAATACTATTACCAGTAAATATATTATTATTGTCTAGCACGATGATGTTTGCACAACTAGATGCAAATAGATCTGCAAACACAAAACTAGTTGATGCTTTAGCGCAAATGCCGGCATCTACACAGGCAGTTTATAATCAAGCCTTACAGGATATAACATCTACGGGAGAAAGTGGTGTTGCGCAGTTGTTGAAAATGAGAAATGAAACAGCTCCTGCAGATCGAGTGAATCTTGATTATGCACTCAACGGTCTTACTGTTTATGTTTTAGGATTAAAGGATGCTACTGCTCGTCAGAATCTGCAAAATGCATACATTGCAGCAATAAAGAATACAAAGTGTAATGAATCTAAAGCATTTTTTGTACGTCAATTACGAATGTTAGGGACAGATGAAAGTATCGATTTTCTAGCATCAATGCTAAACGATGAATATTTGTCAGGTTATGCTGCCCGTGCTCTCGTATCAAATAAGAGTGCAAAAGCACAGCAAGCATTGTTATCTGGACTAAATACAGCAAGTCCTTCCTTAAAGAAAAATATTATCAATGCACTCGGAGAGTCTCAGACTACCGAAGCAGAAGCTTTACTGCTTCAACAAATAGGGGCAACGGCTCAGGCTGATTCAAGAGCATTGTATTATGCATTAGGTCGTTGTGGCGGTGAAAAGTCTCTAAGTGTATTAGCCAACGCAGCAAAACAAGTTGGTTACACAATGGAATATTCTGGGGCGAATGATGCGTATATTACACTCATTGGAAAACTAGCTGCTACAGGCAATACTAAATTAGCAGAAAAGCATGCTAAAGATTTGATGAAGCAAGCTGAAAAAGCAAACCAACAAGGAACGCGAGCTGCTGCTTTGGATTTATTTGTAGATATTCAAAATAGTGGAGGGCAACAACAAATATTAAATGCATTGAATGATGCTAATCGTGAATATCGTAATGCGGCATTGATGTATGCGAGTGCGTTTGCAGATGATGCATTTTATGATAAAGTTGCATCGAAACTCAAGAAAGCAAAACCCGAAACTCAAGCTGATATTATCAATTGGTTAGGAGTTAATCGTGTTTCTTCAGCTCTACCAGAGATTTTACCAATGCTTGATAGCAAAAATACGGAAGTACGTTTAGCCGCAATCAATACAATTGGTTTAATTGGAGGTGCTGATGCAATCAATGCATTGTCTGGCTTAATGATATCGAATGATCCTATTATAGTAAATGCAGCAAAAGAGGCTTTAGCATTTTCGAAAGGTGATATTGCGACTCCATTAATGGCACAGTTCACAAAAGATAGTGACGCCGGAAAAATAGCAACACTTCAATTATTGGCGCTTCGCAAGAGCGCAGCATATTCAAAACAAGTTCTTGCTTTGTGTGGAGATAGTAATAAGTCAATTCAACAAGCTGCTTTCTCCACATTGAAAGACGTGGTTGCAATTGAAGAACTACCTGCTTTATATAATATGTTGAGCAGTGCAAATCCTGAGAATGTATCAGCAGTACAACAAGCAATTATTTCAGCGATATCTACAATGCCAGAGTCGGAGCGTTTCAATGCAGTTATGACTCAAATGGGAAAAGTGCAAACTTCTGCCAAACCTCGTTATTATTCAATACTAGCAGCCACAGGTAATCCTAAGGCTTTGGACGTTATTGTTGATGGTTTCTCTCAAGGTAATGTCGAAGCTAAGCAACAAGCAGTGAACGCCCTTCAGACATGGAATGGATTTGAAGCTGCAGATGCTCTGTATTCAATTTGTGAGAACAAAGGGGCATCAGACTTCTTTGATCAAGCGTATAATGCATACATAACAAAAGTTGCATCGGCTCCTATTGCCAACGAAAATAAGCTCATATTTCTTCGCAAGGGGTTAGACATCGCAAAAACCCCAGCACAACAAAATGAAACATTAAAGCAAATACAAAAGACTGGTGCATTTTTAGGCTTGATTGCTGCTGGAAATTATCTGGATAATGCGGCAACACAGCAACAGGCTTGTCAGACAATCATGAATATTGCTTTGAATAATAAAGATTATTATGGTCAAGATGTTACGGCTTTGCTTAATAAAGTTTTGCAAGTGATTAGCGGACCAGATAGTCAATATCAAAAAGAAGCAATCAAGAAGCACTTGGCAGAATTACCTCAAGAAGGTGGTTATGTTGCTATTTTTAACGGAAAGAATCTTGATGGATGGAAGGGGTTAGTTGGTAATCCTATTTCAAGAGGCAAGATGACTCCGGCACAATTGGCTAAAGCTCAAGAGAAAGCTGATGATGCAATGCGCGCAGGTTGGAGTGTAGAGGACGGGTGTTTAGTGTTTAATGGCAAAGGAGATAATCTTTGTACCGATAAGAAGTATGGAGATTTTGAAATGTACGTAGATTGGATGCTTGACCCTGCTGGTCCTGAGGCTGACGCAGGGGTTTATCTTCGTGGTACACCGCAAGTTCAGATTTGGGATACATCTCGCGTAAATGTAGGAGCTCAAGTAGGTTCAGGTGGTTTGTATAACAATGCAACCAATATGAGTAAACCTTCTCATGTGGCAGACAATAAGCTTGGTGAATGGAATAGTTTCTATATCAAGATGGTTGGAGAGCGCGTTACGGTTGTGTTGAACGGAGAAACGGTTGTAGACAATGTGATTATGGAGAATTACTGGGATAGAAAACAACCGATCCCAATGTTGGAGCAAATCGAGCTGCAAGCACATGGAAGCAAGGTCTCTTATCGAGATATTTATGTGAATGAATTGCCAACAATAGAACCTTTTGAGCTTTCGGCTGATGAAAAGAAAGAAGGTTTCAAGGTTTTGTTTGACGGTACATCAATGCATAGTTGGACTGGTAATACGAAAGATTATGTAGCAGAAGATGGTTGTATTGTTTTATATCCACAAAACCATGGAGGAGGTAACCTATATTCGAAAGATGAATACAAAGACTTTGTGTTACGTTTTGACTTCCAATTGACAAAAGGGGCCAACAATGGACTCGGAATTCGTACACCAATGGAAGGAGATGCTGCCTATGTAGGAATGGAGCTTCAAATCCTGGATGGAGAGGATCCTATTTACAAAGATATTACTCCATACCAACACCATGGATCTGTGTATGGTATTATTCCTGCAAAAAGAGGTTTTATGAAACCTGTTGGTGAATGGAATACTCAAGAGGTAATTGCCAAAGGAAATAAGATTAAGGTAATCTTAAATGGTGAAGTTATCGTAGATGGAGACATCAAAGAAGCTACAGCAAATGGAACTCCGGATAAAAGAGAGCATCCTGGCTTGTTTAATGAAAAGGGGCATATTGGCTTTTTAGGTCATGGTTCTGTAGTGAAGTTTAAGGATATTCGTATCAAAGAATTGAAATAAATAGAGCATTTTCTTCTCTGTTATCATACATTCATTTATAAAGTCGCTTGAAGAAATTCAGGCGACTTTTTTTGTCTTCAAAAAGATCTCATACAGAGTGTGCAAATAAAAAAGCGAGTGCAATAATTATTGCACTCGCTTTTCGTATCCACAAATATAGATTGTAGATTATTTCTTGAAGAAACGGTTGTAAAGACCTTGGAATGCCTGACCGTGACGAGCTTCATCTTTACACATTTCGTGTACAGTGTCATGGATAGCATCAAGACCAAGTTCTTTCGCTTTTGAAGCAATGCGTTTTTTGTCTGCACAAGCACCACATTCTGCTTCCATTCTTGCTTTTAGATTTGTTTCAGTATCCCAAACTACTTCGCCAAGAAGTTCTGCAAATTTAGCAGCATGTTCTGCTTCTTCCCAAGCAATACGCTTGTACGCTTCTGCTACTTCTGGATAACCTTCACGGTCGGCCTGACGGCTCATTGCAAGGTACATACCAACTTCGCTACATTCGCCCATGAAGTGAGCTTTCAACCCTTCAAGGATCTCTGGGTCTACATCTTTCGCAACACCGATTCTGTGTTCATCGGCCCATTGAAGAGAGTCTGTAGTTTCAACTTCTTTGAACTTGTTAGCTGGTTGTTTACAAAGTGGACAGATAGCAGGAGCAGTTTCTCCTTCGTGAGTGTGACCGCAAACGGTGCAAATAAACTTTTTCATTAGAGATACGTTTAAAATAGATTACTATTTTCGAGTTAATTAGTTGTTGTTCTCGTTTTCATTAGCCTGCTTTTCAAGGCAGTCTTTGCAATATCCTTTGTAATAAATATGGCACTCTGTTACTGTAAGTTCGCCATAGTTTTCGATGTGGATTGTTTCAAGACCTTCGATTTTAAGGTCGTGAATGCATCCGCAAGATTTGCAACGGAAGTGTGCATGGCTTGATGTGTCTGCATCGTAACGAGCATTTTTGTCATCAATTTGAATACACAGAATTGCATTATGTTCGGCAAATAGCTTTAGCGTATTGTATACGGTTGTTTTTGATAGCGTAGGGATTACAGGATAAAGATCGTTGAAGATCTCCTCTGCTGTAGGATGCGTTTTGTGTTGCATCAAATAATTCATTACAGCCATGCGCTGTAACGACGGTTTTATCCCGTATTTAAGGAGATGTTCCTTAATGAAGTTTGCCATAATTATAGTCGGATTTGAATTGGATACATATTTATTTCTGTCGCAAATATAAAGGATTATTTTAAATAATCAAATGAATTCAATCCGAAATTTATACTCAGTTCAAATTTAGTCTCTATTTTGTCTTTCGATGTTTGTTACATGAATAAAGGAGCATACAGCTATTCATTTGTTTGCATTTTTACGATAACATAAATGCAAATTAAAAGGTCTTGTTTTATGTAGATAGAGGAGGTGAAAATAAAAACACATGAAAACGGAATTGTCAGATGCCGACCTGACGATTTCGTTTTCATGTGTTTAGAATCGTCAGGTCGGCACCTGACGATTTATTATATACGATGTTTTATTTTAATGTTGCTGATAACTACTCGTCATCTTTCTTCATATAGATCCAAGTCGTTTCTTGCTCTTGTTCTTTTTTTTTTTGCTCTTCTTCAGCCATCTTTTTTCTGCGCTCTTGTTCGAGCTTCTTCATTAGCAAAAGCTTTTTGCGAGTAAGAAATACTTCTTTCGGTCTATTGAAGTCTTTTTTGAGCATAATACCCAATCCTTGCGTTGTTTGTGACGAATTGAGGTATTTGTACATATCGTTGTAGTGATTGTATGCTTTCAAACGGACTTCGCCGCTTTTCGTCAATTTGTATTCAAGGTCAAAATCCCCTACAAATGATTGTATGTTCGGATTGTTTTTGTAACCAAAATTTCCGTTGAAAATAAGACGGTTATTGAGAAGTTGACTCGAAAGCATTAATTCTACTTCTGTATCGTCAAACGTTGCGTCGTTGGCTTTGATGTTGGTGCCAATTTGTACTTTATCTGTTATGCTATTAAGAATACTCGATAATTGTGACGAGATTGTAGAGGACGCAACTGAAGCAAAATTCGAAGACGTCTTTCCTGTTTGTGTATTTACATCTGGCGTGTAGAATTTGCTCAGAATAAGTAAATACATAATCTGACGACTCATCATGTCTTCGGTCGTAATCAACGATTGTACTTGTCGCTCAAGCTCCGGACTTGATGAAGGTAGTTCCAGATCAAATGAAAGCTTTGGATCGCTCAGTTTGTTTTGAATTTTCAAGATACAATTTACCGGCACATTAAGTCGCGCACTTTCTTGAGCCAAGCGTTCATCAAGGTCTCCCAAATATGCTGTAAGTGTATAAAGGGCATCAACATTCAAACTTGCATCCAGTGGATCTCCTCGAAACGAAATAGTACTTCCTTCTCTGATCTTGAAGTCGCGATGTATTACTTGCTGTAAGCTAAAATTGTAGTTCCCTTGCTGAATAGTGTATGTCCCAAACATTTTTAAATCAGATTTGGTTCCGAATTCAACAAGTAGGCTACCATTCCCGGTACCTCTGATTTTGTCACCGCTTATAGGATCTACTATCATATCAATGGTAAGATCTGGTGTTACATCGAGACGAAAGTTCATTCGGAGTTCAGCAGCAGTATTCTGTGCCAATTTGCTCATGTTTAATTTGAATCGCTCTCCGATCGTTATCGTGTCGTTAACTTGTAGCGTTGAGTCTGTAATTGGGTTTTCATCAACAAACGTGATAAAGTCATAGTCTGCAACAGATGTTCCGCTCATGAAATTCATGCCGATCGATGAGTTTGGATTACTGCGAACATTGACATTCAGATTTATTATTTTTTCATCGCCAACAATGGACGCACTTCCTGAACCGAAAACTGTACCATACATCAATGGATTTTGTTTTTCAGTTGCGTTATACATCAAAAGATTTGGCGTTTGTAGTTGTACTCCGAAATTAAAATCACGGAAATGTTTGTGATTAAAGTGTCCGTTGACCGTTGCTTTATTTCCGAATTTATCACTCAATGATAGATTCTTGACATAAATACTATCGGGATCAAGATAAACAGAATCGCTAAAAGTATAATATGTATTTAAGAATTCAATACCTAATCCGGCATCTTTTACATATGCTTTACCTTGTACGGTAAGATCACTAAATGGGCCATATAAATGCACAAGTCCTGTTCCGTATCCTTGAAGATCTTTCGCTACGTTTTGTAAAAACGGTTGAAGGAAAGCAATGTTAAGATCATTTGCATCGAAATAAAGAGAAAGTCCTTGTTTTATTGGATAGATATAACCATTTACATCGGTCCAGACGCTATCAGATCGGAAGAGCACACGTCTGAACTCCAGTCACTCCGGAGAATCTCG